>JBKJTD010000002.1:0-10132 GCA_046590915.1 Vicinamibacterales bacterium | reverse complement strand
GACCATCGCCGATACTGCCACGGCAACGTCAACGCGGGCGCGCGACGCGAGGCGGTGAAGAAGGCCGTCAGCGGTCCACCGCGTTTCACGGCGATCATGCAGATGCCAGACAACAGGAAGGTTGAGCCGTTGTGCTGCGCGCGCGCCAAACACCTGCCCCGCGATCCCGTGCGTCTGCACAACGACGGCACCCGATGCGGCGATGCTCTCCGTCAATCCGTCAATCAGACGACGTGCACCGGTCAAGTCACGAAACCGTGGCAGAGGTGGACATCCGAGTACCGCGAAGCCGGCCTCCTGCCACGCTGAAGACAGGACCGAGTCGGCAGGTGTGACGACCTTGTGGTGATACCGTGCCGGCGGCCGCGCTGTGGTGGCGGCCATCACCGACTCCACCACCACCTCGGCGCCGCCACGGGCGTTGGCAAGCGCGACATGCACGCAAACAGGATCAGGCACTCGACGCGGGGGCCGAATCGCCCCCCACCTTTTCAAACATCAGCCGCGTCCGCTCGAGGTCGATCATCTTGACGGCGACCCCGAGAAAAAACCAGAAATAGAGGTTGCCTGGGATCGCGTCCAGACCCGTACTGTTTGACGTGAGCAGAATCGTGAACATCGTCAGCAGATACAGCGCGACCCAGATCGAGTGCGCCGGCGCCGCGCGCATCCAACCGCGGGCGCGGGTCAGGTAGATCACAATCGGCGCAGCCAATCCCAGGAACGCCACCACGCCCAGGATCCCCATCTCCGTACCGAGGACACCGAGGTAGCTCTCGACCAGTCGAACGCCGACGGGACTGAAGTGTCTGGCGCCGATCGTTGCCACCGCGAGGCCTTCACCCAGAGGGTTGGCGAACGTTTGTGTGAACCACAGCTGTCCAAAGAAGGTACCGGTAAATCGGGTGAAATTTTCCTCGCTGATGGTGGACGCCATCCGGTCAGAGACGCCGACACCAAAATATTCCAGGCTCAGAATCACCATGAGGTAGCCCACGCCAGCCACAAGGCCGGCGCGCGACAGCTGACGGCTCATCATCGCGATCAGGCCCGACAAGACAAAAAACAGCAACAGTGGCGCGCGGGATCCTGAGACCAGCATGGCCGGCACCAGGCACGCCAGCGCCAGAATGATCATCCGCCGGTCCTTGGGCGAGAGTCCCTTGACGAGCAGGAAACCGATCATCATGGTCGCCACCGTGTAGAGATATGCGCCAAACTGGCCGGGTGAATTGAATGTGCTGGGCACGCGATAGAACGACTGGCCACCCGCGCCCGAGGTGGAGAAAAAGACGTGCGAGTAGTTGGCGCCCATGTCCTTGAGCGCCGCCGGCCCGCCGAAGAACAAATAAATGCCGAACAGACTCACGGGAATCGACGACCACGCAATCACTCTCAGCAGGCGCGCCATGTCGGCATCCCCGCGCAGGAAGTAATAGCCGGCAAACATCAGCGGAATGTAGAACAGCCGTTGCTTGAGCGCGACGGCAAGACCCATCGATGTCACCGGACTGGGCGCCGCCACGAACAGTACGCACACGATCGCAAAAAACATGAACGGCATCGTGAACGCCGCGATTGAACCGCTCTGTCGTGTCCGTCCCATCAGCCCGAGGTACAACATTCCGATCATCACGTCCTTGGGCAGGTACGCGAGTGGATTCGGATACATCAGATTGACCACAAGGCCCTCGATGCAGGTGTACAGGAAAATCACGTAGACCAGCCGTCGCTGGGCGTCACTCATGCCCATTCAGCGCACCACTTCATAGGCTCGCCGTTCCCGTTGGTCTGTGTGTTCGATCGCATCCCGCACGCCTGCCCTGTCCCCAAGATATCGCCGGAGAAAGCCGCTCAACTGCCGCGGCACCACTGTGACCTGATTGACCGCCACATCACGAAAGCTCACCGGCCCCCGATTGGGAATGATATTGGTGCCCCACTGAAACATGAAGCCCAGATTCCACACAATGAGGCCCACCAGCAGCGTCGGCACCGCGTGGCGGAAACGTGGCTGGCTGGCCGTTTGATCGGCCAGTGCCGCCAGGCCCACGACGAGCCATACCGTGAGCGAGAGAAAGAAGCGATTGCCGAATGACGACTGGCCGTGCCAGTTCTGGTAACTCGCGACCACAGCGTAAAAGACCGGCACACTGAGCAGCCATGCCCGTGCACCCGCGTGCTCTCGCCAGACCCTCAGCCACCCGAACACCGCCAGCAGCACCACCGGCGTCCAGAGAATCCACCCGTGGTTGGCCGAAAACGCGGTCTGCCACAGTCGGGGCTCGGTCCAGATGAACTGGTCCTGATAGCCGGTCATCCACGGCCGTCCGTACACGATCGCCTTGCCCACCAGTTGCGGGATGCCCACCAGAACCGCGGCAGCAGCAAACGCCAGCCCGCAACGAACTGCGACACCCACACCTTTGCGCTGCAGCAGGCGCCACCACTGCCACACCGCAGGAATCACGAGCACGGCATTGAGGTGATACACCTGCACCATCATCCCTGCCAGCGCGCCCCACAAAAACCAGTCGGCCGTCTGAGCCATGGATTGGCGGCGCACCCAGAACGCCGCATACGCAGCCACGCTGCATGCGGCAAGTGCGTGGACATGAAATGGCAGGAACACCTGATACACGGGTAGCGACGATGCCAGACCAATTCCGAGGGCGGCAAGCCCTGCGCGTCGCCCGTATCCGAGTTGCGTCGCGATGCCGGCAGACCACCACAACGCGGCCACACCATACAGCGCAGTGCCCATCGACACCAGCCACACATACGGCCAACTGAAGCCGTCGGCCGGGATCTGCGAGCCAAGAGCCTGCGCGATGGTGACGGCCGCGTGCGCGAGCAGAAACCACGGCGCCCACAACACGGCAGGGCCCACACTCCACTGGTTGCCCACCCGGCCTGTCGCGGTCAACGCCTCTGGCCGAACACTGCCGTCGTCGGCAAAAATCAACGTCTGAAAGAGCGGATCGGCGTGTCTGAATTGATTGGCAAAGTCCAGGTCCCGGTCGATCACCGACGACACCAGCCACGCGTAGTAGCCGTTGCCGTCTCCGCGCACGTACGGATTGACCAGCAGACACGCGGCCAGTGCGGCCAGCCACCACATCCGCGAAATCCGCGATGGCATCAGGCGTCCACCAGAAACGGGCCCAGAACCAGCGTGTCAAGGTGCCCTTGCACAAAGGCCCGAGCGGCATCCTCGGGCGAGGCGACAATCGGTTCCTCGTGCATATTGAAACTGGTGTTCACCAGTGACGGCACACCGGTGCGCGCGTGGCAACCCTTCAACACGGCGTAATAGAAAGGGTCGATGGACGCCCGGATCAACTGCGGCCGCGCAGTGCCGTCAAGATGGACGACCGCAGGTGACTGCTCGCGCATCGTCGGCGTGCACGGAAACGTGACGGTCATGCAGTCGGCTGACGCGCGGGCCTTGTGGAGGCCCACATAACATTCGTCGGCGTATTCATCCAGAGTGACCGGCGCAAATGGCATGAACTCGGTACGATGCAGACGGACGTTCAGCCAGTGATTCACGTCCGGATCGCCGGTGCGGTACAGGATCGTGCGATGACCCAGGGCCCGTGGACCAACTTCCATGCGCCCCCGTGCGATCGCCACAACCTTGCCGGCAACGATGCGGTCGGCCACCGCCGCAGCAAGCGCCTCGTCGTCCAGCCGCTCATAGCGGAGCCCGTGCAGGTCAAGGGCCGCTCGCATGTCGGCCTCTGGATAGTCCGGTCCCAGATACAGATTTTCCACCCGCGACGGGCGCGCACCAAAACGGCGGCCGGCCGTCAGTAGTGCTGCGCCGATACCGAGGCCTTCGTCGCCCATCAGCGGGCACACAAACAGCGACTCGACCTCGGGAAGCTCGGCAATAGCCTGATTCATCCGAACGTTGGCGAAGACGCCACCAGCCACCGCCACTCGGGGACGGCCGGTCTGCTGCACTGCGGCGCGCACGAGCGCCACCACCACTTCGGTCAGTCGGCGTTGTGCGGTGGCCGCAATGTCCTCGCGGCTTGCGCCCGCGAGCGCTGCCTTCATGGCCACCGGGTCCAGGTTGGTCCGAATCGTCAATCCGTCAGCCGCGATCGCGTCGCGCATGACTGAGTAACACGCCGCATCCGCTCGTCCGTGCGCGGCAAGACCGGTAATCTTGCCGCCGTGTTTCATGTGGTGAAAGCCACACAACACGGTGACAAGTTCCCAGAATTCGCCTGCAGAATGCGGATAGAACGTCCGCGCCACCACGTCCAGATCAGTGCCATTGCCGGTCGCGACAATCCCGCTCTTGAGCGCGCCAACTCCATCACACGTGATGACGAGCGCGTCCTCAATACCGCTCATCCAATACGCGGCGGCTGCGTGAGCCAGGTGATGATCGACTTGCACCAGTGGCACGTCGCCCAGCCCGCTTACGGCGAGGAACTCGCGCCAGTCGTTCACTGCGGGTCGACCGTCGCGCTGTCGCACTGCTGCGGACCGTTGCTTGAAGTCGTCAAGATAGCCGTAGGCGCCGATCGCCGCCATGCCTGCCTGGAATTGATCGTGTCCACGACGAGTGGCCCACTGGGCAGACAGCAAGGCGGGATCGGAAACAGCTGCCGCCAACAGCCGAGCACCTTCGCGAATTTGCTCGGCGGGCGCCAGAAACGGCACGGCCACTGCATCCAGATCGCTCCAGCGCACGCCGGTCATTTTCTGAACACACTCGAGCGCGCGAAACGGGAAGCCGCCGTCCATCTTCACGCGACTGAGACGTTCCTCTGACACGGCCGCCAAGATTTTTCCGTGACGATCCACCAAGGCCACGCCGGTGTCATGCCCCACACCGCGCGCTGGATGGTAGATACCCAGAATCATGCAGCACCCATGACGACACGGTACTGATCGGCGAGGCGCGGCCAC
The DNA here is from genome assembly GCA_046590915.1 of Vicinamibacterales bacterium. GTDB lineage: Bacteria > Acidobacteriota > Vicinamibacteria > Vicinamibacterales > SCN-69-37 > SYFT01. Next base: position 5,203 of record JBKJTD010000002.1, on the reverse strand, counting down.
GCCAGATGTGTCGAAAAGAGCGCCTCGGCATTGCGGGACAACCGGTCGCGTTCCCCGACGTCGCCCAAGAGCGCTTCCACTGCGTTCACAAACATGCGAGGTGCTGTGTCCGGTACCATCCTTACGCCTTCGGAGCGGGTCAGCCACGGGTCCGATGCGATGCCGGTGGTCGCGACCGTAGGCACTCCATGCTGCAGCAGCGCTGCCAGCGTCGTTCTTTTTCCCGACGCACCATTGGCGTACGGCGCGAGTCCCACTGTCGACCTCATCAGCAGGGCGGACACGGTTGCCTCGTCCGCGCCGCCGACCAGTGTGGCGGCATCGCGGCTGTTGGGCGCGACGTCATGCCAGGCGCGCTGGAGCTCATCGAGCGAACGACCGACCCATGTAAGACCGGGACGTTGCGCGCCAGTGCTCAACCACGCCCCGAGTGCTGCGAGGTGTTCGCGCTGAAATGACGCCGGCTGCCCAAACATCACCAGTCCTCCTGCACGCGGTCCACTGGTCCCCACCCTGCTGATGTTGCTGCCGGCGGGAATGACATGAATCGGTTTTTTCCCTGCCAGACCAGCCGCGCGCAGTTCGCGCGCCGCAATATCCTGTGTGACGACAACCGCCGACGCCAGTCGAAGCAAGGCCACCAGCCGACGTCGATTCTGCCATCGAAGCACCACTCGCCGTGGCGACCATGACGATGGCGGCCAGTATTCGTGCACTGTCACGACAATCGGCACGTGTCGGGCGTGCAGTGCCTGTAGCCATCCCTCCATATGCGCGGATTCGGTGTGAGGCGAGTACTGGTGCAGCACGCCGTCAACCTCGTCTGCGGACGGCAACGCAGCCCGGTCGCTGACCGCTACTGCGGTGGCATGGGTCGAGGCCAACGCGACCGCCAGGCGAGACGCGTAGTCACCGATGCCGTCAAACACTCCAACCGGTGCCGGCGCTGTGACCACCCACGATGTCACAGTGTCGCCTCGGGAGCAGGCACGGACAGGTCACGGACCCGTTCATACAGCGGCAGGAGTTGCGACAAATGGTGCGACTCGCTGAACTCGCGCTCGACACGTGCGCGCCCGCGTTGAGCGACGCGGTCGGCTCCGGCCGGACCTGCGAAGATACTGGAGATGCGTTCCGCCAGCTGGTCAACGGCGAGGGGCTCCACGAGGTACCCGCCTTCGTCGTCAGTTAGCCACTCGGGGATGCCGCCCACAGCAAACGCCACGACGGGTCGGGCAAAGGCCATGGCCTCGATCCCTACAATCCCGAATGGTTCCGGCCACCGCGACGGCACCACAACCATCGCGGCCTTGCGATAGGCACCGGCCAGTGCCTCATCGCGAAGCCAGCCGTGGAATGTCACCCGATCGGATAGGCGCATCTCCGCCACACGCGCCCGCTCCCGGGCTGCGCCGATGCCATCGCCCACCACATCGAGGTGCCATGGCTCAGGCACGCGCGTCAGGGCCTCCAACAGCAGGTCGAGACCTTTCTCTGGCGTGAGCCGTCCGACAAACAACACCGAACGGCCGTGCGCGTGAGGGACGTCTGCAGGGATGTGCGTGTAGTACGGAATCACTGAGAGCCGTTCGGCCGCCATCCCGTTCTCGATCGCCAGTTGGCGGATGTACTGCGACGCGGTGATGACGTGCCGGTATCGCCGCAACTGGGCGTTCGCGCTCACAGTGCGCTGCTGCTGCCGCCAGATGACCGCAGGTCGCTTGCTCAGTGTGCAACGCAGATAGACCTGTCGGGGCAGGCACATCGCGCCCGTCGCATGAGTGCAGATTTGACCAGTCGCAAAGTGGAATTTGGTTCCCGAGGGACACAGGTCAAGACCGTGGATGGTTTTGACCGTGGGCATGAGCGCGCACACCGCGTCAGCCAGAGGAAGATTGTTGTTGGCATGTATGTGCGCGACGTCCGGGCTGAAGTCGCGCAGTACGTCGATCACCGCGCGCGCGGCCACGCTGTTCGCCCGGGGGCCGTAGTCCCTGAACGCGCCACGGACCCCGCGAACCGCTACGCCGGGGAGGGCGTCAGCCGGTGCGTCGTCTCCCGCGTGCAGCACAAGAATGTCGTGACCGGCGCGCGCAAGCGCCGGTGCCACCAACCGGACGTAACTGGCAACGCCTCCGGTCGGTTGCCAGTCGTCGGTCAGCAGAGCAAGGCGCACCTGGTGATCAGCCGAACCACTTCAGGCCGATGAAGAGTATGTCGTCGGGCAGAATTTCCGTCTCGGGCTTCAGCTTCTTGTTTCTCTCGTATTTGAGAATCTTTCCAGCGGCGTCCTTGATCGGACGGTCGATGTAGCCGTACTTGCCCTTCGGCGTCATTCCACCGGCCAGGCCGATGGCTTTCAACACGGTCATGCCAGGCGCCCAGGCTTTCTGGCCGGGGGTCAGCACCTGGCCATTCACGAAAAACACGTACCCCTGCTTGACGACAACCGTATCGTCGGCAATCAGGCCCGGATCGTCGCCGCCATCAAGCTGGGTCCTGGTGACCTTGATGATCTGGGTCGCGCCACCGACCTTGCGATGAACCTCGACCTCCTGCCCTGCCATGGACGTGAACCCTCCGGCGGCGTTGATCGCGCGACTCACGGTCATCTGACTGCCCCGAAGCTGCTTTTCACCAGGCGACGTCACGTATCCCTGCAGGTGGACGGGCTGCTGGCGCTCGTCGGTCACCCGGGCCGTCACCTGAATCACGTCGGGTTGGTAGATGTTCTTGGCGATCAGGGCCTTTTCGATGGCATCCTCGATCTCCGGCGTGGTGAGGTGATTGACGACGATTGATCCGACGTGCTTCAACTGGATGGTACCCGAGGCCTCCACCAGGTAGACCTTCTTCATGTCGATGTCGAAGTCCGACAGGTTGTAGAAGTCCAGCTGAATCGTGTCCCCTGGTCCCACCGTGTAGGGCTTTGGCTGAAACTCCCGCGACAGCGGTGCGACCACAGGCGGCTGACCGGCCTGCGCGGCCTGAAACCCGTCCAGGACAGGTGGCCAGGCGCACACCGCAGCCAAGGCGAACACCCCAAGTAGCCATTTCTTCATCTGCCTGCTCCCTTGACGCTGTTGACGGGCGAACTCAGAACGACAACCGGAAGTCCGAGTAGATCCGGCTGCGCGCATAGTTCCTGAAATCCACGGGCGAGGAACGCTCGGCGTATTCGTACCGCACGCCGACGCGCGTCCCGGTGGCGCCCCCGAGGTAATACCCAAATTCTCCACCCAGAACGACCGACCGATCAAGCCGGGGCGCGTCTACGTCGGTGACGGTTTGTTTGTAGCGCAGCCACTTGCCGGTGGCGTCAAACCGCAGGTCGAAGTGGGACGAGAACCTGATGATTGAGCGGATGTTGCCGCCCTGCTCAAGGTAAAACGGGTAAATGTCCTCATAGGACACACCAATGCCGCGGTCCGCCCCCAACGACAGCTGCATGAAGTCCGCGACGATGAACGAGAGACTCCCGCTGCCGACAAGGCCCTTGTAGCCGCGGACAGTCGGGTCCTTGTGGCGCTGCTCCATCCATCCGGCCTTGAGGTTCAGCCCGAGGCGCGAGTCCGACGATGACTCGACGCCGCCGTAGTAATAAAGGTCGTCGGAGTCACGGATTGGCGTGAATCTGTAACTGTTGCGGATGTAGTCGGCACCGGCAATGGCATGCATGAACTCGGTCAACTGCAGCCGGCCGTAGCCACGAAACTCTTCGCCCTTGCTGTCGAGCGATTCACGAAGATCCACTCCGTCAAATTCTTCGCCCTCGGCATAACGCAACTCGCGGACGCGGTACGCGCCGGTGACACCAAGTCGCCACCCGAGCTGAACGTCGGTGCCAACCTCCCAGGACGGTGTTTCCCGACCGGCTCGAGCATCGATTTCAAACCCGCCACGGGCGTGGGTCTCGGCTCGCTGCCAGCTGGCCCATGGGCGAAGATTTCCCAAGCGCAGTTGTCCGGTAACCTTCAGAGATCCATCGACCGAGCGCTCGGTGTCGTAACGGCGGAACCAGATATAGCTGTTGGCTTGATCCACCGTCAGCAAAAATGCCCGCGCCTGCAGCCCGGCCTGCGATGTCATCGACAAGGTGCCCGTCAGGTCCTGCCGCTCGAACCCGGCCTCGTCATTGAACACGTTGTCATCAACGCCGAAGTCCTTCACCTGGAAGGTCGGGTTGAAAAAGATGGGGCCCAGTCGCAACCGAGCATCCCGCCAAGGCTCCGCCTTCGGATCAGGTGGACGCCAGTCTTGCGCCGACGCCGAGCCGACCGCCACACCGAACAGCAGAACCGCGGTTTTCACCAGCAATTTGTTCATAGTTTCTTTAAGCCGAGGCAACCAGCATACGTCAGCCGCACGTGGCTCCGCCCCTTCGGTTACACCATGAGTGACTATTTTGTCACATCAAGTCTCATGAAACGCCACGCCAACAGGCCAAACAGCGCAAGACACAGGCCCCGGTCCACCTCGACAATGACACCAAAAACATCCGGCCAAGCCATCGGCTCGAACACGCGCCGCCACCAGCCAGGCAGCTGCATGACCAGGAGTGCCGACGTCACCAGCCACGCGGCTCTGGGCGACGGCCACCAGGCCACCACAAGCGGAAGAATCAACAGCAGGTCGTACGCCAGGTGACGCGTCGCCAACAGCGAGACCACCCCGCAAAGCGCATACAGCTCCAAGTGCCGCCGTGCCGTCCAGTGCGAGCCGACCCGGAAGGCACCGACCACGGCGGGCAACAGCAGCAGCAACCCGAGCACGGCTGACCCGGCGAGAGTCGTCACCCCAGGCGCGAGCATGGCCAGCCACGGTTCCAGTTCCGTATGCCCGGCAAACACATCGTCTCCCCCATGCACCACTTCAAGCACGACCGCGTAATCGAACACGAGTTGGACGACTGGCACCGACACCCACACACTGGCCACCACCAACAAGACCGGCGGCACACACAACGCGACGGTCACCCGCGTCCAATCGCGCATCAGCAGGTGCGCAACGACGAGCGTGCCGCCGACGTGGGGTTTCATCAACCCCAGCCCCATCAATACGCCTCCGACCACTGGCGATCGGTGTCGCGCGCCGGCCAGCGCGAAGGCAAATGACAACAGGCTGAACTGACCGAGCACACGGAAGGGCGCGGTGGCGAGCAGCAAGCCGGCCAAGCCAAGTTGGATCTCGATCGATGGCCCTG
>JBKJTD010000316.1:0-5228 GCA_046590915.1 Vicinamibacterales bacterium | reverse complement strand
ATCACCTATGGACGCGATCGCAACGAGGCCATCGCCCGGATGCGCCGGACTCTCGAGATGACCGTCGTGGAAGGCATCAAGACGTCGATTCCACTGCAGTTGAAGATCATCAACGATCCGGACTTCCAGGCCGCGCGCATCAACACAGCCTTCATGGAACGGTTCATGCCGCCCGCCAAACCCGCGAAACCGCTCGCCGAGTCGGCGTAGAGCTTTTGCACAGGGAGGCACTGAAGATCTCCGTGTCTCCGTGCCTGCCTGTGAACAATCTTTCTTCACGTCTCTATGCCATTCTCGACACGGACCTGCTCGCGGCGCGAGGACTCGCGCCGCTCGATGTCTGTGACGTCTGGCTCACTGGCGGCATCCGGCTGATTCAACTGCGCGCCAAGGGCATGGCCTCTGGTCCGATGCTGGCGTTGACAGAGGCGCTGCTGCAGCGTACGCGCGCGGCGGGTGCACAGTTGATCATCAACGACCGCACCGACATCGCCGCCATGTGCGGTGCCGACGGCGTGCATGTCGGGCAGGACGACCTCGTCCCCGAGGATGTGCGCCGCCTGATGGGGCACCATGCCATCGTCGGTCTGTCCACGCATACGACCGCGCACGTGGAGAGCGCTGTGACGAAGCGTGTTTCGTACGTGGCGGTTGGGCCCGTCTTCGGGACACAGACCAAGCAGACCGGCTACGACGCGGTCGGACTCGACGTCGTGCAACGAGCGGCAGTCGTGGTGCACGCCGCTGGTCTTGCGCTTGTGGCCATTGGCGGCATCGACGCCACCCGCGCGTCGGCAGTGTGGCAGGCCGGCGCTGACTCGGTCGCCGTAATTTCCGATCTGGTCGGCCACACACTCCCGCAGACCATGGCCCGTGTGGAGGCATGGAAAGACTTGAGGTAGACTCCGCGACGTATGGAGACAATGCAACGGAGTGCACCGGGCCCACTGACGTCCGTGCAGTGGCTGATTTGCGTGATTGCAGCCCTCGGGTTCGCGTTCGACATCTACGAACTCCTGATGCTCCCGCTCATCGTTCGCCCGGCTCTGCTGGAGTTGGTGAATGCGGCGCCAGGGACGCCTGCGTTTACCTACTGGGTGGGGCTGCTGTTCTGGATCCCTGCGATCGCGGGCGGTATCTTCGGCCTGCTCGGCGGGTATCTCACAGACAAGTTCGGCCGCCGCAGAATTCTCACCTACAGCATTCTGCTGTACGCGTTCTCCGCATTCGCGGCCGGGTTCAGCACCAACGTCTGGTGGTTCCTGTTCTTCCGCTGCACCACGTTCATCGGGGTGTGTGTGGAATTTGTCGCCGCTGTGGCGTGGCTGGCGGAGCTGTTTCCCGACCCGAAGCGCCGGGAAAAAGTACTCGGATACACGCAGGCGTTTTCCTCAGTGGGCGGCCTGATGGTCACCGGCGCGTTTTTCCTCTGCTCCCGGTATGCGATGTCTCTGCCGGCCATTTATGGTGAGCACGAAGCGTGGCGATACACGCTGATGTCCGGTGTGTTGCCCGCGTTGCCGCTCATCATCATTCGTCCATTCCTCCCGGAGTCGCCGGTCTGGGCCGCCAAAAAGGCGGCAGGCACGTTGCGACGACCGAGTGTGGCCGAGATCTTCAGCCCGCAGCTGCGGCGCACCACGATTGTGACCACGCTGATGTTTGCATGTGCGTACGGCGCGGCGTTTGGCGCCATTCAGCAGGTGCCCGGCATTGTCCCAGGACTGCCCGAGGTCTCCGGCTTGGCGCGCCCGGCGCAGGCCGAAGTCATTTCAGGCGTGCAGGCCTACCAGGAAGTCGGAGGGCTGGCGGGCCGGTTCGTGCTGGCGATGCTTGCCGTGGCCATCGTGAGCCGGCGTCGCCTGTTGCGGATTTTCCAGATACCGGGGCTGATCATTGTGCCACTCGTGTTCCTGTTTCCGGCGCGCGACAACCTGGAGCTCTTCAAGTGGGGCATGTTCCTGGCAGGGTTCTTCACGGTCGCGCAGTTCAGCTTCTGGGGCAACTATCTTCCGCGCGTGTATCCGATGCACCTGCGCGGTACCGGTGAGGGGTTCGCCGCCAACATTGGTGGACGCATGCTGGGCACGTCGTTTGCGTTTGTGACGACGTCAATTCTGGCGCCGATGATGGCCGGGCCCCCACCTCTGCAGTTGGCGAAGGCGGCGACGATCGTCGTACTGTTTGTGTATGCGGCCGGGTTTGCGCTCAGTTTTGCGCTGCCCGAGCCTCCCCGCGAAGACCTCCCGGAGTAGGAGTCATCATGCGCGCTTTGTATCTCGTTGTTCCGATTCTCGCGATTCTTGTCATTGCGTATCGCTACTACAGCGCCTTTATTGCCGCGAAGGTGATGGCGATTGATGACAGCCGTGTCACGCCTGCGCACATCCGCAATGACGGCCAAAATTATCACCCCACGCCTCGCTGGGTGTTGTTTGGGCATCACTTTGCGGCCATCACCGGCGCGGGCCCGCTGATTGGACCCGTGCTTGCCGCACAGTTCGGGTACGCGCCCGGTCTGATGTGGATCGTGGCTGGCGTGTGCCTGGCCGGCGCTGTGCACGACATGATCATCCTCTGGGCCTCGACTCGCAGGGGAGGCGCGTCACTGGCCGAGATCGCACGACAGGAAATCGGACCGGTCGCCGGCTTCACTGCGGCCATCGCGATTCTGTTCATCATCGTGATTGCGCTTGCCGGGCTCGGCCTGGCCGTGGTGAATGCGCTTCGGGAGAGTCCGTGGGGCGTCTTCGCGATCGGTGCCACCATTCCCCTTGCGCTCTTCATGAGCCTCTACATGTACAAACTCCGCCCGGGAAAAGTCGGCGAGGCGACCATCATCGGCGTAGTTGGGTTGTTGCTGGCGGTGATTTTCGGCAAGTCGATCACGACCACGGCGCTGGGCGCAGCCCTGACGCTGTCGCAGGGGGAATTGGTCATCGCACTGGCCGTCTATGGATTCGCCGCAGCCGTGTTGCCGGTCTGGATGCTCCTGGCGCCGCGCGACTACCTCAGTTCGTTCATGAAGATCGGCACGATCGCGTTTCTGGTAGTCGGCGTCATCATCGTGAATCCCGAGCTGAAGATGCCGGCATTTACCGAGTTTACGGCCGGCGGTGGTCCGATCGTGCCAGGCACCTTGTTCCCATTCGCGTTCATCACGATCGCCTGTGGCGCCATTTCTGGATTTCATTCGCTGATCGGCTCAGGCACGACGCCAAAAATGATTTGGCGTGAGTCTGACATCCGTCCGATCGGGTATGGTTCGATGCTGATTGAAGGGCTGGTCGCCGTGATGGCGATTGTCGCCGCGTCGGCCCTGCACCCGGGCGACTACTTCGCCATCAACACGTCGCCGGCTGTGTTCGCCACTCTCGATCAGGCGGTCGTCAACCTGCCGCAGCTTGAGGCGGCGGTGGGTGAGTCGGTGGCGGGCCGGGTGGGAGGCGCCGTCTCCCTGGCGGTAGGCATGGCGCAGATTTTCTCCAGTCTGCCGGGCATGTCGCACCTGATGGACTACTGGTATCACTCCGCCATCATGTTCGAGGCGTTGTTCATCCTCACGACGATTGATGCCGGCACCCGCGTTGGCCGCTTTCTGGTGGGTGAGTTCCTGGGTCGTGCCTATCCGCGGATGGCGGAACACAACTGGATGCCCGGGGCCATATTCTCGACGGCGCTGGTCGTCACCGCCTGGGCGGGGTTCATCTGGACCGGCAACATCTCCACCATCTGGCCCATGTTCGGCATCGCCAACCAGTTGCTTGCGACCATCGCGCTGGCCGTCGGTACGACCTGCATCATCAGCGCGGGACGCAAGCAATACGCCTGGGTCACCGCCGTGCCGATGGCCTTTCTCGCAACGAGCACCATTTCGGCCGGCATTCTGAGCGTCAAGAACAACTTCTGGCCGATGGCCACCGGTCCGAATCCGGCCCTGCACGTGCAGGGGTATCTCAACTCCATTCTCACGGTGCTCATGCTCGTGTGTGTCGTGATCATCGGCGTCGCCGCTATCCGGCGTTGGATTGCTGGGCCGGTGGCTGCTGTGGCGCCGCGCTAACGCCATTGTCCGTGCGCCCGGGCCGGTGACGGTGGGGGGGGCGATGCCGCTTTGACCTCCGACTCAACGTCCGCCACAATAGACGCCGTGGAATTGCTGATCGATTTGTTTCTGAACCTCGACGAACATCTGGCTGAGATGTCGGTCAGGTACGGTCCCTGGATTTACGCGGTACTGTTCGCCATTGTATTCGCCGAGACCGGACTGGTAGTCACGCCCATCCTGCCGGGCGACTCCCTGCTGTTTGCCGCCGGCGCGCTGGCCGCGCTCCCCGGCGGTCTGGATATCCGCATTCTCGTCGTGCTGCTGATCGTTGCCGCGACGCTGGGTGACGGCGTCAACTACGCGATTGGGCGCAGGGTCGGTCCACGCATCTTTCACGCACAGACGAGTGATACGTGGTGGCAGAAGTTGATGAACCGGGAGCACCTCGTCAAGGCGCACGCGTTTTTTGAGCGGTATGGCGGCATGGCGATCATCATGGGCAGGTTTGTGCCCATCGTCCGCACGTTTGTGCCGTTTGTCGCCGGCGCGGGAGACATGAAATATTCGTATTTCGCCGTCTGCAACATTGTCGGCGCCATCGTGTGGGTCAGTGTGTGCACAGGCGGCGGCTATCTCTTCGGGAATATTCCGGTCGTCAAGGACAACTTCTCACTGGTGACGATCGGGATCATCATCGTCTCCGTACTTCCGATTGTGATCGCGTATATCAGGGATCGCCGCCGCCCCACCACCGCGGCGTAGTCGGGCGGCGGCGATTCCTGCCCTTATTTTTTGATCACAGGCACGCCTGCGACCGGCGCCCCTCCGGGCCCGGTGGTTGGAAAAGTGCCCGTCAGCGGCACGCCCATGGGCCCAACCGGGATGTAGACCACCGTGTGATTGGGTGATCCCACCATGAGTTTCTGGGCTTCGATGGCTTCGTGTTGGATATACAGATCGCTCAGTTGGCCCCGAATGATCTGCATGGCGTTGGCGAGGCCCTGTGCCTGCACCTCGCGTTTGGTGCGTTCCTTGCGCTCGATCTCGATTTCGGTGTCCTTGCGCTGCAGCTCTTGCGTCGCGGCCAGCTTCAGTGACACCGCGTTCGAGATCTCCACCGGATACTGAACGTTGCCCACGACCACGCTCGCGAGGATGAACGGGGAGTGCTCAGCGTACT
>JBKJTD010000198.1:0-7651 GCA_046590915.1 Vicinamibacterales bacterium | reverse complement strand
GGCCGATGACCAGACCTTCAAACACCTGGATGCGTTCCTTGTCGCCTTCGCGCACTTTCACGTGCACGCGGACGGTGTCGCCCGACCGCATGTCGGGACGTGTCACCAGGTGGGGCTGTTCAACCATTTCTAGCGCGTTCATTCTCGTCTCCTCTTTGCCGACGCTGAAGCGTCGACGTCCACAAACTTGCGTTCGACCGGCGTCAAGGTCGCGCCCGTCAACAACTCCGGTCGGCGATCCCGCGTCCGTGCCACGCGCTGTTGCGCGCGCCACTTCTCGATTTCGCCGTGATGCCCGGACGTCAACACATCCGGCACCGCCCGATCCCGAAACACCGCCGGTCTGGTGTAGTGCGGATGGTCAAGCAATCCCCGCACAAACGAATCACCGGTGACCGACTCCGCGTCGCCCACCACGCCCGGCACCAATCGCACCACCGCGTCCATCAACACCAACGCGGGCAACTCGCCACCGGTCAGCACATAATCGCCGATCGACACTTCATCGGTGACAAAGGCGTCGGTCACGCGCTCGTCAATGCCCTCGTAGCGCCCGCACAGCAGCACCAACCGCTCCATCCGCGCAAACCTGGCCGCCACCTCGTGCGTGAGCGGCCGTCCCTGCGGCGTCAGCAGCACCACCGCCGACGGTGCGCCCCGTTCCGCCACGATGGTCTCCATGGCCCGAAACAGCGGCTCGGGCTTGAGTACCATGCCCGGTCCCCCGCCAAACGGGATGTCGTCCACCACCCGGTGCCGGTCGTCGGTAAAGTCGCGCAGGTCGCGCGCCTTCACCTCCACCAACCCGGCCGTTCGCGCGCGACTGATGACCCCGTCCATCATCAGCGCCTCGACCATCGCCGGAAAGATGGTCACGACGTCGATAATCATCCGGCGCTCACCACGTTGACCTCAAGCAACCCCTCGGGGGGCGCGATGATGATGCGCCGTGCTGCGACATCCACGTCGCGGCAAATGTCGCCGGCCATCGGCACCAGAATTTCGCCCGCCGGCCCGGTAATCCCCAGCACCGCCTGCGCGGCGCCGGTATAGACGACGGCGACCGGACCGACGACGCGTCCATCCACCGTCTCCACTGCACAACCGACGAGGTCGTGCAGGTAATACTGCCCGGCCGGTAAAACACCAAGCGCCTCCGCGTCGACCTGCAGTTCGGTGTCGCGCAATGATTCGACCGCGTCGATCGCATCAAGCCCGACAAACCGCACCACCCACCGGTCGCCTTGCGGCCGGCTGCTCGCGACGGTCAACACCCGCTGGTCGGATGTCGTGACCTGCGCGCCGCGCCGAAATCTGGTCTCCGGAAAATCGGTGGCCGACTCGACCACCACATCCCCCTTCAACCCGTGCGGCCGAACGATCCGGCCAATCGTGACCATCGTTAGTCGTCCCGAAAGTCGACGCTGACGCGTTCGCCGTCGAGTTCCCCTGCGGCCGTGGCCAACGTGCGGACGGCGGCGGCAGTGCGCCCCTGTCGTCCGATCACGCGACCAAGATCGCCGGGGGCCATGCTGAGCTCGATCACCGTCGTCCCGCGGCGCGGCACTTCGATGACGTCGACCTCATCAGGCTGGCTCGCCAGGGCGCGTGCGACGACTTCGACGACGTCGCGTGCGCGGCTCACTGGGCCGCCGGTGCCGCCGCGTCGGCCGCGACCGGCTTGGGCGCGCGAGAGATCAGCGTGCGCAGCGTGTCTGACGGCTGCGCGCCTTTGCTCATCCAGTGCGCCAGGCGCTCGCGGTCCAGCGTCAGCGTCTCGGGCTTCGTACGCGGGTTGTAATGCCCGATGATCTCAATGAAACGGCCATCACGCGCCGCTGCCGACTCTGTGACCACAATGCGGAAAAACGGGCGGTTCTTTGAACCGGCGCGCCGCATACGAATAACTACCATGTCTATCTCCTCACATTCAGCCGGGCTCAAGCCCGACTGCTCCGAACACCTTACCGGCCGCGCATCATCTGCATCATGCGCTGCTGACCTTTTCGTCCACCGCCCGCTCCAGCCATCGTCTTGAGCATCTTGCGCATCTCGACGAACTGCTTGACCAACCGATTGACGTCTTCCACCGACGTACCGCTGCCGCGCGCGATGCGCTTGCGACGACTGCCATTGAGCAGCTGATGGTCGTGGCGTTCGGCCGGCGTCATCGACCCGATGATGGCCTGCACACGCCCCAACTGCTTGTCGTCCACCTGGGCACCGGCTTTCGCCGCCTGCTTGAGTGCACCCATGCCCGGTATCATTCCGAGCACCTGTTCGAGCGGCCCCATCTTCTTCAACGTCTTGAGCTGGCCGGCAAAATCCTCCAGCGTGAAGTCGTCGAGCCGCGTCTTCTTCTCGAGCTTCTCGCGGGTCTCGTCATCGATGGCCGCTTCGGCACGCTCGATGAGGGTGAGCACGTCGCCCATCCCCAACATCCGTGAGACGAGCCGGTCCGCATGGAACGGCTCAAAATCCTGCGGGCGTTCACCGACACCTACAAAGGCAATCGGCACGCCCACGACACCCACCACCGAGAGCGCCGCGCCACCGCGCTGGTCGCCGTCGAGCTTGGTGAGCACGACACCAGTGACGCCGGTGCGCGCGTTGAACTCACCCGCGCTCCGAATCGCGTCCTGGCCGGTCATCGCATCGGCGACGTACAGCCGGTCGGTCGGGTCCACCGCCTTCGCGATGGCGTCCAGTTCCGCCATCAACTCATCGTCGATGTGCAGACGCCCCGCGGTGTCGACAATCAGCGTGTCGAACCCGAGTTGCTTCGTGGCCGCCAGCGCCCCAGCGGCGCGTCTGACCGGGTCCATCTCCCCTGCGGGATCGTGAACCCTGACGCCGACCTGCTTGGCCAGCACCGAGAGCTGCTCGATGGCGGCCGGACGCCGGACGTCGGTCGAGACGAGCATGGGATGTTTCCCCTGCTGCGTCAGCCACCGGGCCAACTTCGCCGATGTGGTCGTTTTGCCCGAGCCCTGAAGGCCCAGCATCAACACCACGCGCGGCGCGCGCGCGTTTTCCGTCAGCCCGCCGGTGACGTCACCAAACAGGGCCAGCAACTCGTCGCGCACGATGCGCACAACCTGCTGATCCGGCGACAGGCTCCGAAGCACTTCGTCGCCGATGGCCTTCGCGCGTACGCGATCGATGAAGGCTTTGACAACCCGGAAGTTGACGTCGGCTTCGAGCAACGCCAGACGAATTTCGCGCAGTGCCGCATCAACGGCCTCTTCGGTGAGTCGTGACTCCCCGCGAAGCGTCTTGAAGACGTCCTGCAGTCTGGTGCTAAGCGATTCCAACATACGCACGTGCGCGGGCATCCGGCCCACGCGCAAACCGCTATCTTAGTTCACCTTAGAGGGCTTCTGCAATCTTGGGCGCCCTGTTGAATGAGGCAATGAGGCAATGAGCCAATGAGCCAATGAATGGGGCAATTTGGGCCCGTCTTCGTCTTCCATTGGCCCATTGCCTCATTGCCCCATTCCCCATTGGCTCATTTCTGCCCGGGCCTGTATTGCCGTTCGATGTGGCCATCCAGCTGGGATCGGTAGAAATAGACGTCTCGGAGATGGCCGGTGGCGTAACGGTCGGCCTGGTTGTTGAAGTGTTTGGAGCCGGGGACGCTGTTCAAGCCCCCTGCCGTCACAGCTTTAGCCTTCACCTGATCCCCGAATTCCACCACAGCGACAAAACTGTTCCCGCTGGTGCCGTACCACTTGTTGGTCCCGGGATAGGCCCGAGCCCCGAATGAGGCCAGCGAGCCCCACCGGGCCGAGGCAAACATGACGGGGGTGCTGGGTTTTGAGTCGTCAAAGGTCTGGACAATGTCGGAGGTAAGGCGCTGGAACCGGTTGATGTCGCCCCAGGGGGTGCGCCAGGCGCCAAAATCCGCCGTCAACTTGGTCACGGCGGTGTCGAGCGCCTGGAGGCGCTGCTCGGCCGTCGCCCCGGTGCGCATGTAGTCGTAGACACCCTGGTTGGAGGCTTGGGCGTCGGGGCTCACGAGGCGCCAGAGCTCTTCGCCGTAGAAGATCGCCACGGACGTCGGCACCGAGGTCGCCGACCACCGGTAGTCCCATCCCTTGAGAAGCGCCACCGGCTCGGCCAGTGTGGCCTTGAGCGGGTTGGACGCCGGCAGCGCGGCGTGGGCACGCACGAGCAGCGGAATCTGGACCTCGAACTCGGGCAGGTAGCTGTCATACGCCGCGGCAATGAGCGAGTCGAGCGTGAAACCCTTTTTGCCGTCGAGCACGCGGATCGCGTGAATGCCGCGCGGGTTTTCCGTCCCTGAGTCCACGTACTTCGGAAAGTCGCTCTGCTGCGGGCTGTGCGGTCCGGCCGCAGAGTAGGGATAGTTGTTGGTGTTGTAAACCCACCCGTTGGGTGGGTTCACGACGTTCGGCGACTCGTCAAACGAGAGCAGCCCTTTCCAATCCGTGTTCGGATCGGTGCCGTCGACGGGTTTCGTGAAGTCGAACCATGCGTTCCGTCGCGGGATGAAGTTCGAGTGGAAGTACCCGATATTGCCGTCAGCATCCGCGTAGAGGGTGTTGTTGGACGAGTTGGTGTGGATGGCCATCACCTTCTTGTACTCGTCGAGCGTGCGCGCCTTGGTGCGCAGATAGGACTGCATCAGGGCCTTCAGCGGTTCATGCATCAGGCGCACACTCACCCACTTGCCGTCTGTCTTGCGCACGATCGGTCCCCGATGGGTGCGGAAGACGACCACCATTTTCTCCGCCATGCCCGTCCCTGACTTGTAGGCAATCTTGATCGTGCGCGATTCGAGTGGTCGGTCCTCGCTGCCGACACGATAGGTAAAGCGGCCGTCAGGCGTCTGCGCGATGGTTTCCAGATATTCGTCGATGTTGTCGACGCTGCTCGACGTGTGCATCCAGCCGGCGCGGTCGTTGAAGCCCTGATACACGAAGAACTGTCCCCAGGTGAGCGCGCCGTAGGCGTTGAGCCCCTCTTCGCTCACCACCTGCGCTTCTTCCCTGAAGAAAAACGACGTGTGGGGATTGATCAGCAGTTGCGCTTTGCCCGACGCGGTATTGGCGCCCGCGATGGCAAACCCATTGGACCCGGTCGGCTCGGCCGGTGGTTCCAGACCGGTCTCGGTAGACGGCACGGCACGCTGGGCCTGCGGAGTCGGTGAATAGAACGCTGCCAATTGTTCGAGACTGATCTGCTCGATGTCGCCGCCGATGCTGCCTTCGCTGAAACTGAGTGCCATCCACGGCTCAAATCGTGTGATGACGCGCGGCTTCACTTCGGGATGGGTGTGCAGATAGAAGTTCAGGCCATCCGCCCACGCGTCCATCAACGCCTTCAGCCAGGGCTCGGCCTTGGCATATTCGGCCTGCAACTCGACGGGGTCGATGAACAGCCGCATCCGGAGGTCGCGATAGATGGCGCTCTCCCCTTCGGCTTCCGCAAGGCGTCCCTGCGAGTTGATGAAGTTGGTTTCAACGCGATAGAAATCGTCTTCGGCCTGGGCATACATCAGACCGAACACCGTGTCTGCGTCGGTCTTGCCATAGATGTGAGGCACACCCCAGTCGTCGCGAATGATGGTCACGCCGTCAGCGCGCTTCTGCCACCCAGTCACCTCCGCGCTGCTGGGTTTTGTGCCATCCGCACACGCGCCAGCCAGCGCCAACATGAGCAATACCAGTGGTCGCGTCAGAAGTGTTTTCATAAGTTCCTACCTCAGAGCTTTTCGGACAGAGCTTTTTAACATGATGGGCCATGAAGGATGAGGGGTTGGACTGCCGCCTTGGCGGCAGTCGTGAATGGAGAGAGACGCCGCATGAATGCTCCGCACCGATCCACGAGGAGTATTCATGCGGCGTCTCTCTCCGTTCACCACGGCCCGGCGGAGCCGGGCCGTCCAACCCCGCTGTCTCTCTCTGTCTCGGTGCCTTCATGGAACTTCATGCTCTTCATGTTGAAACGCACTTGCGCTACCGGCCAGCGCCGGAAATGCGCGGCAACGTCACCGGTGGTGTGACGATGGCTTTTTGGGTCTGACGCTCACCGCCAGACCGCAAGGTCACGGTGTACTCTCCGGCTGGGGCAACGGGCGCACCGCCGCCGCGACTGCCACGGCCACCACCTGCGGGAGGCGCTGCTGCGAGACGCAGGGGCCACAGCGCGCGGCGCAGGCCGGCACCAGCGGGGATCTGCTGCGTGAACACCGTCGCGCCGGCGGCATTGGTCACGGTCAGTGTCACGGGGCCCGTTGAGGCGTCGCGCTGCCAGAACACGATCGGCATCCCGTTGGGCTCATTGGGCGTCGCCAGCACATCGTCGCCATACAGCCGGTAATTGCCCCAGTCGCTCTCAATGCGCAGGCCTTTGGCTTCTGGCGCGAACAGGTGGACAGGCTTTGCAAGCACTTCAGCCGTCACCTGCTGGAGCGGCGTGATGTCAGTCACCCAGATTCCGCGTCCGTGAGTGCCGACGATCAGATCGTTTTCGCGCGGATGAATCACCAGGTCGCGCACCGGAACCAGCGGCATGTTGGCGCGAAACGGCGTCCAACTCGCACCGCCGTCGATGCTCGCAAACAGGCCGCGGTCGGTGCCCAGAAACAACAACGCGCGATTGGTGTGGTCCTCAACGATGACGTTGGCGGAGGCGGCGGTGGGAAGTGTCGCCGTGAGGGCGCGCCACGTCGCGCCGAAGTCGTCGGTGCGATACACAAACGGACGGAAGTCGTCGCGATGAAAGCCCGTGATGGTCGCATAGGCGGTGCCCGCCGCGTGTTTTGACGGCATCACGCGTGTGAACCAGTAGTTCTTCGGCGCCCCGGCGGCATGAATGGCAGCGGTGACGTTTGTCCACGTGCCGCCCGACCGGCCGGACGCGGGCCCACGGTCACTGCCGCGAGTCACATGAATCCGACCGTCGTCGGTGGCCGCCCAGATGACGCCGGCTGTGTGCGCCGACTCCGCAAGCGTCGTGATCGTGCAGTACCAGACGTTGCCATCTCCCACCCGCGTGATGGTGCACGGGCTGCCGGGACTTTCGATCGCGGCGCCTTCAGCGCTCGTCAGATCCGGGCTGATCGCCTCCCACGTGGTGCCCTGATCCCGCGATCGAAACACCTTCTGGGCCCCCGCCAGCAACGTCCTCGGATCGTGCGGCGACAACACCAGCGGCGCCACCCACGTGTATCTGTTGCGGGGCTGCGGTTGCGCGGCCCCGGCCCCTGAGCTCGCCGAAGGGGAGTCTGTTGAAGGGGCTGGATGTGGCGGCGCGATACTTGTGCGCTCCC
This sequence comes from Vicinamibacterales bacterium, assembly GCA_046590915.1. Classification (GTDB taxonomy): domain Bacteria; phylum Acidobacteriota; class Vicinamibacteria; order Vicinamibacterales; family SCN-69-37; genus SYFT01. The sequence goes on along the minus strand of JBKJTD010000198.1, from coordinate 354 downwards.
CGGTGCGCAGGTTCTGTCGAAAGTGCAGACCGAACTGCTGCGTGTTGTAGACCCATTGGCTGTCGGTCGGATCCACGGCGTTGTACATGCCGTCCCCTTCGCCAACGGTGACCCATTGCTCTGTGCCGACGGTTCCTGCAAACCCATTCACCGGCGCACGCCACGATTCATGGTCCTGCAGGCCCGCGTGAATGTGGTACGGGTCGTCGTTGTCGACCGCCAGCGCGTAGACCTCGCCGAGCGGCAGATTGGCGTAGTGCTTGACGCTGCGCCCACCGTCCAGCGTTTGATACACCCCTCCGTCGGACCCCACAAGCAGACGCTCCGGATCGTCGGGGTCCACCCAGATCACGC
>JBKJTD010000162.1:0-2784 GCA_046590915.1 Vicinamibacterales bacterium | reverse complement strand
GCGGGTGGACACCACTGCCGCCTCAATCAGCATCAACGACACCCGACTGCGACCCGACGATGGGTTTGTGTTGCGTTCTTTCTCCGGCCAGTCGCTCAAGGGCACGTGGCCGGTGGTGTATGTCGGTCACGGCTGGGTGATTCCCGACAAAGCCATCGACCCGTACGCGGGCCTCGATGTGCGCGGCAAGATCGTGCTCACGCACGGACCACGCGCGATGCCCAAAGACGTGACGATTCAGCAGTTCGGCCGCGTCACGGTTGGGGCGAGCAACGTCGTGACAGAGGCCGCAAAGCGCGGTGCCGCCGCAGTGCTCATGATTCCGCAGACCAGCGCGCAGCCGGGCTGGTGGCAACAACTGCAGGGACAGAATGTGGTTCGCAAGGAACTGGACCCGTGGGTGCCATCCGCCTATGCCGCAGCCCAGGTGACATCGGCGCTGTTATCGAGAGAGGCCGTTGATGGCCTGATGGCGGGCGAGCGTCACACGGCGGCCGGGATTGTCGCGCAGGGTGACGCACTGGACTACCCGGCGAGCTTCACGCTCTCCAAACGTGTCACCTTCAACATTCCGGCCACCAACGTCGTGCATCGTCCCTACAACGTCGTCGCGCTGGTCGAAGGCACCGATCCGGTGTTGAAGAACGAATACATCACCGTAGAGGCGCATCTCGATGGCTCGGTCGGCACGCGCACCGTCGATGGTGATGCGATCTACAACTCCGCAGACGACAACGCCTCCGGCAGTGCCGCCGCGCTCTCGATTGCGGAACGCATGATGACGGTGCGTCCCAAGCGGTCGATGATCTTCATCTGGGACAGCGGGGAGGAGCAGGGCCTGTGGGGCACTCGCCACTTTGTCGCCAATCCCCCCGTTCCGTTCGATCGCATCGTCGCTCACTTCAACATCGACATGATTGGAGCGACGCGCGCTGTGGGCACCGCTGATGCGGACTCGCCAGACACTGCGGGCCCGAACGAGGTCTACCTCATCGGACCGGCGGTACTCAGCGACAAAGCGAATGCGCTGATCGAGCGGGTGAATCAGGACTATCTGAAGATGCGCTTCAACCGGAATGACGACCGGTGGGACTCCGAGTTCTTCTACCCGCGCACCGATGCCGGGCCGTTCCTTGAGCGCGGGGTTCTGACCATTGGCTGGAACACCGGACTGCAGCGCCGGTATCACCTGCCGTCCGATGAAGCGAAGTTCCTCGATCCCACCAAGATTGAGGCTGTGGCTCGCACCGTGTTTGCGACGCTTTGGGTGATGGCGGATTCGGCCGAACGGCCGAGGATCGACAAGCCGATCCCGGTCTCGGTGCCGCGCTACGCCGCACCCACGCGCTACGACATCGTCATCCGCAACGGCACCATCTACGACGGCAGCGGCGGGGCTGCTGTGCGTGGGGACGTTGCGATCAACGGCGACACCATTGTCGCGGTCGGCGACATCGGGTCTGCGACCGGCAGCAGCGAGATTGACGCCTCGGGTCTCGCCGTTGCGCCGGGCTTCATCAACATGCTGAGTTGGGCAGGAACCCCGCTGATTGCTGATGGCCGGTCGCAGAGTGACATTCGACAGGGTGTCACTCTCGAAGTATTCGGCGAGGGCACCTCGGGCGGCCCACTCACCGCCGCGATGAAGGCCGAAATCCTCGAGCAGCAGGGCGATATCAAATACGCCGTTGAGTGGACGACGCTTGCGGAGTTTCTGAACCATCTGGTGACCAAGGGTGTGTCGCCGAACGTTGCGTCGTTTGTCGGCGCCACTACCATCCGCGAACATGTGCTGGGGCAGGTCGACCGGGAGCCGACACCAGCCGAGTTGGACACGATGCGCGGGCTGGTCGATCAGGCGATGCGCGACGGTGCACTCGGCGTCGGTTCGTCGCTCATCTACGCGCCCGCGTTTTACGCAAAGACGGCTGAACTGATTGCTCTGGTGAAGGTCGCCGCCACCCACGGCGGGATGTACATCTCGCACATGCGGAGCGAAGGCAATCGCCTGCTCGAATCGGTCGATGAACTCATCACCATCGCGCGCGAGTCTGGCGCCCGCGCGGAGATCTACCATCTGAAGGCTGCTGGCCGTGACAACTGGGGCAAACTCGAGGCGGTCATCCAGAAGGTTGAGGCCGCCCGCGCGGAAGGCCTCGAAATTACGGCCGACATGTACACCTACACCGCCGGATGCACGGGGCTGGACGCTGCGATGCCGCCGTGGGTGCAGGAGGGCGGTTACAACGCGTGGGCAGGTCGGCTCCGCGATCCCCAGACGCGTCGTCGGGTGCTGGGGGAGATGAGGACGCCGACCAATGACTGGGAGAACCTGTATCTCGCCGCCGGCGCGGAAGGCACGTTGCTCGTCGGCTTCAAAAACGACGCGCTCAAGCCGCTCACCGGCAAGACGCTGGCGGAGGTGGCCAAGTCTCGTGGTACCTCACCGGAAGACACGGCAATAGACCTGGTCATCGAAGACGGCAGCCGCGTGCAGGTGGTCTATTTCCTGATGTCTGAGGAAAACGTTCGGCGACAGATGAGCCTGCCGTGGATGAGCTTCGGCTCCGACGCCGGCTCAATGGCGCCCGAGGGTGTGTTCCTCAAGTCGAGCACGCACCCCCGCGCCTACGGCAATTTCGCACGCTTCCTCGGCAAATATGTCCGCGACGAAAAGACCGCGCCGCTGGCCGACGCCATCCGGCGCCTGACATCGCACCCGGCCCGTGTCCTTCATATCAAGAACCGCGGCAGCCTGGCGCCCGGTTACTTCGCCGACGTGGC
>JBKJTD010000169.1:0-4298 GCA_046590915.1 Vicinamibacterales bacterium | reverse complement strand
GGATAGTGGGGATGCAGCGGCGGGGGCCGCTCTCGAAAAAATCAGGTCTTCAGGCAGACATCTTTTAGCGCTCATCAACGATGTGCTCGACCTGTCGAAAATCGAAGCCGGCAAGATGGAGCTGTACCTCGAGTCGTTCGACGTGCCGCGCATGCTCGAGGACGTGCTGGCAACCGTGGCGCCTCTGGTGGCCGCCAACAACAACCGACTGGTCGTGGACACGGCCTCAGAGGTCGGTGCCATGCGCGCGGACCTCACACGCACCCGCCAGGTGTTGTTCAACCTGCTCTCGAACGCGTGCAAGTTCACCCATGACGGCACGACCACCGTCCGCGCCATCGGAACCGACACGACGCTCCAGTTCTGCGTCGAAGACACCGGCATCGGAATGACCGACGAACAGATGTCGCGACTGTTTGAGGCGTTTGCGCAGGCCGACGCGAGCACGGCCAAGCGATTCGGGGGAACCGGCCTCGGCCTGGCCATCTCCCAGCAGTTCTGCAAGATGATGGGCGGCACGCTCACGGTCACCAGCGCGCCCGGCACGGGCACGACATTCACGGTGACGTTGCCGCGTCAGGTGGCCGACCCGGCGCCCGCGGTTGCACCCACCGTACCGAGATCTCATGCCGGTGAGGGCACGGCGGGAACCTTGCTCGTGATCGACGACGACCCGGATGCACGCGATGTGCTCTCGCGTATTTTCACGAAGGATGGCTTCCGTGTGGAGGAGGCGACCAACGGCGAGGAGGGACTGGCCCGCGCGGCCATCCTCAAGCCCGACGCCATCACCCTGGATGTCCTCATGCCGGGCATGGATGGGTGGGCCGTCCTCGCCGCGCTCAAGGCGGACCCCCAATTGGCGGACATTCCCGTCATCATGCTGACGGTCGCCGACCAAAGCCCCCTCGGATTGGCTCTCGGGGCGGCCGAGTATCTGACCAAACCCATCGACCGCGCGCAGCTCTCGGCGGTCATGCGTAAACACGTCCCGCCAGAAGCGGTGGTCGAGGAGCTGCGCACTGCCATTGCCGCCCACCGCTCGCAGGACCGCAAGGAACCTCAATGACACGCGTATTGCTCGTGGAAGACAACGAAATGAATCGCGACATGTTGTCGCGTCGGCTGCAGAAGCGCGGCTTTGACGTCACGATTGCCGTCGACGGGCGCGAGGCGGTCACCACGGCGATCGCCGGCCGGTTCGACATCATCCTGATGGACATCAGCCTGCCGGAGATCGACGGCTGCACCGCGACCCGCCAGTTGCGAAGCGTTCCCGAGACGTCAACTGTCCCCATCATCGCGCTCACCGCCCATGCCATGGCCGGTGATCGCGAGCGGGCGCTCGACGCCGGGTGCAACGACTACGACACCAAACCGATCGAGCTGGACCGCCTGCTCGCCAAGATGCACGCGTTGCTCCCGTCACCGCCCCAGTGACCGACATCAAGCACCTGCGCCACGAGCTGCGGACGCCGGTCAACGCCATCCTCGGCTACAGCGAAATGCTGCTGGAGGATTGGCCGAACCGTCGCGGCGACCTCAACGTCATAGTCTCCGCCGCGCGCGCCATTCTGTCTGGGATCGATCTGCACGTCGCCCCCACCACGGCGATCTTCGCGGCCGGGGACCTCGAAGCACTGCGTCTCGCGCTTCGACCGCAGCAGGACCAGGTGCTTGGTGCCATCACGCTCCTGCGCAGTACGGACGAGGGCGCTTCCATGTCAGCAGACCTCGATCGCATCGAACACGCCGCAAAGCGCCTCTGCGACGTGACGCTGCTCGAACAGCGCGCTCCGGTCGACGATGGGCTGACCAGGGTGACGGATGTGCCGACGATGATCACGTTGGCGCCGGAAGTCGCACGATCAGCTGCGGTCGTGTCGGCGGTCGCACAGGCGCGTTTTCGGATCCTCGTGGTGGATGACGTGGCCGACAATCGCCAGGTGCTTGAGCGGCGGCTGGAGCGCGAGGGGCATGGCGTGGTGTGTGCCGAGGATGGCCGGCGGGCGCTTGAGCAGATTCGCGCGCAGGCCTTCGACCTGATTCTGCTCGACATCATGATGCCGGAGGTGGACGGCTTTGAGGTGCTGCGCCAGCTGAAAGCCGCGCCTGAGACCAGGGACATTCCCGTCATCATGATTTCGGCCCGTGATGACCTCGACAGTGTCGTGCGCTGTATCGAGCAGGGGGCCGAGGACCACCTCCCCAAGCCGTTTGAGCCCGTGTTGCTGCGGGCGAGGATTACCGCGTCACTCGACAAGAAGCGACTTCGTGATCGCGAGAAGGAGTATCTGCGCGAGGTCAAGGCGATCGCGTCCGCGGCCAGTGCCGTGGAGGATGGTCGATACGACTCAACGGCGCTCGCGCGCACGGCGGTGCGCGACGATGAGCTGGGTCGGCTGGCTCGTGTGTTTGACGGCATGGCCGCGCAGGTAAAGGCGCGTGAAGATCGCCTCCGCGACCAGGTTGCCGGGCTGCGCCAGGAAATCGACGCGGTGCGTCGGCTGGCCGACGCCGGCGAGGCGGGCGACGTGCGTTTGCCGATCGGTCACGTCCTGGCGGGGCGCTACGAAATCCAGCAACTGGTGGGCGTGGGCGCCATGGGCACCGTGTATCGCGCGCACGACCGGGATCTGACCGAGATGGTCGCGGTGAAGGTACTGCGACCGGAATTGTTGTCCGACCGCACGCTGCTCGAGCGGTTCAAGGCGGAGGTGCGACTGGCGCGGCGCATTTCGCATCCAGCGGTGGTGCGCACCCACGATCTGGGTGAGTCCGGCGGAATGTATTACCTCACCATGGAATACGTGGAGGGGCTCACAGCGCGCGAGCTTCTCGACAGCCGAGGGCGATTGGCGGCGCCGGCGGTGATCGCGTTGGCCGCGCAGTTGGCGAGGGCGTTGGAAGCCGCGCATGCGCAAGGCGTGATTCACCGCGACATCAAGCCGCAGAATCTGCTGCTCGATTCACAAGGCGCGCTCAAGGTGATGGACTTCGGCGTGTCCCGGCTCGCCGGCGCATCAGCCGGGTCAGGCGAAGCCGGTTTGCTCATCGGAACTCCGGACTACATGGCACCCGAGCAGTTGTTGGGGCAGGACATTGACGAACGGGCCGACCTGTACGCCGTTGGAGTGGTGCTGTTTGAGTGCCTCACTGGTGAACTGCCGTTCCGGGCAGAGTCGCTGATGGCGCGCATCGTCAAGGCCCTCAATGAGGACCCGCCGCCGCTGTTGACTGAGGGTGTGCCGGTCGCGCTGGCTGCACTCGTGGCCCGCCTGCTCGCGCGGTCACGAGATGACCGCCCGGCCACCGCCACCGAAGTGGCGCGTCTCCTGGAACAAGTGACGTGAGCGCGACCGGACCGGAGTCCCTCCTCGGGCTGACTCGTACCGCACTGGGCGACCGCCTTGGATCATGGGGATACAAACCCGTGCACGCCAAAGCCATTTGGCAGCATGCCCATCGGGATGGTTCGGATTCCGGCTCGATCGAGGGCTTGCCCGCCGGATTGGCAGAGTGCCTTCGCGCACAGCTGACCGTGAGTGCACCTGCAACAACGCGCGTCACATCGTCATCTGACGGGTTTACGCGGAAGTTCTTGCTCACGCTCGACGATGGCCGGCAGATCGAGACCGTCGTGATGCGATACGACGGACGTGTCACCGCCTGCGTGAGCACGCAGGCCGGCTGTGCGATGGGATGTGTCTTCTGCGCGACTGGCCAGATGGGATTTTCGCGGCACCTGACGGCAGGGGAAATTGTCGCCCAGGCGATTCTTGTGTCGAAGTCCGTGGGTCCAGGGGACCAGGGGTCCAGAGGTCCAAGAGTCCGGGGGTTGCGGAATCTGGTGTTCATGGGCATGGGAGAACCACTGCACAACTACGACGCGGTGATGACGGCGACCGAGATTCTTGCGGATACTGCGGGGCTGGGCATCAGTCCGCGGCGCATGACAATCAGCACGGTTGGTGTTGTCCCTGGCATCCGCCGACTCACGACGGAGTGTCGGCCTGTGAGCCTCGCAGTGTCGCTCCATGCCGCGACACAGGAGGGACGCCTCGCCCTGTTGCCGCCTGCGGCCAGGGCGTGGCCGCTGGAGGAACTCTTGGACGCGTGCCGTGAGTATTCCCGCGCCCTCGACCGGCACATCTTCTTCGAATGGACGCTCATCGGGGGGCGCAACGACGGAGAGGCGGATGCTCGCGCGCTTGGTGCGCTGCTTTCCACTCAGCGCGCGCACGTCAACCTGATTCCACTCAACCCGACTGACGGATACGAGGGAGCTCCGACGACCA
>JBKJTD010000124.1:0-3459 GCA_046590915.1 Vicinamibacterales bacterium | reverse complement strand
GTGCAGGTCATCCTCAACTCCGACGCCACACCTCTGTTGGCCACGCTCGACGCACTGGCCGGCACCGAGCCTTCCACGGGAACGGTGCTCTCGCGGGTTGACGCACATCGCGCCTTGATGTCGCAGCGGTCCCTGATCGTCGTCGATGGCACCCTCGTCGCCCTGACGGCCGGAGCGTCGCGCATCAACGAGGACGGGCAGGTGGAGATCGTGATGACCGGCGTGCTGCCCGATCAGAGTCGGCACATCACGTGGCAGAGCCGGTTGGTCTTCGGCACGTATCCCATCAGCGTCACGCGTGGTGATGCGACAACCGAGACCGTGCACTGGTTGGATGGCCAGGCCGTCAGCGACGCCATCCCCGTGCAGGAGGCCGGGCGCCACGTCGCGACACTGGGTCGATACGTCTCGCTTGGTTTCGAACACATTTTGCCGAAGGGACTGGACCACATCCTGTTTGTGCTCGGACTGTTCTTGCTGTCGCCGCGCGTCCGCCCGCTCATCGCGCAGGTGACGGTCTTCACGCTGGCCCACTCGATCTCACTGGGGCTCGCCATCGGTGGGCTCATTTCGGTCCCGTCGTCGATTGTCGAACCGCTGATCGCCCTGTCGATCGCCTATGTCGGGGTGGAAAATCTTCGTCGCGACACGCTCAGCCGGGGACGATTGTGGCTCATCGGTGGATTCGGGCTGCTGCACGGCCTTGGATTCGCGGGTGTGCTCGCCGACCTGTCGTTGCCGTCCGGGCAGTGGCTCACGGCGCTCGCAGGATTCAACGTCGGTGTGGAACTGGGCCAGCTCACGGTGCTCGTGGGCGCGGCTGCAGTGATGTACGTGTGGCGCCGCACGGCGCCCCTGGCCGAGCATGCGCTTCGTCGTCCCGCATCGGCGGCCATCACCGCGATGGGCCTCTACTGGTTCGTGGCACGGATCTGGAGCGGCCTTGCGTGATTGGTGAGGATCGACGGGGACGTGGCGTATCCTGACGCATGATCTCCGTCCTTCTTGCCCTGCTTGTCGCGGCCCCTGCCACACTGGTCACCTTTCCCGGAGTGCAACCGCAGTTGGTCGCGGTCAACAACGACGTGTATATGACATTCGGACGCGCCGAGGGTCTGGCTGTGGCGCGCTCGACTGATGGTGGTGCGAGGTTTGGCACACCGGTCACACTGCCCTCGGGCGGCGTCGTGTCCCTCGGCCTGCATCGAGGTCCGCGCATCGTCGGTACCTCTCGCGCGCTCCTGGTGGCCGCCATCATCGGCCACAAAGGTGGCGGGGCCGACGGCGATGTCGTCGTGTTCCGCTCCGACAATCACGGAGTCACCTGGGCCGCACCTGTTGTCATCAACGATGTGCCCGGCGCGGCGCGAGAGGGGTTACTTGGGCCGGGCCGCTTTCCGTCGCTGGTCGCGCTGCCAGGGGCGACGGTGATCGCCTGGGAACATCAGGGGCAGATCACCGTCCACACCATCGCACGCCGTTAGACCGAGCAGGCTCTGCGTCGTACCCGAATGAACAGCCGGCCCGTGCGCAGCCATGCGACAGTGCCTGTATGTTACGAGCGGTCAAGGATCTCAAGGACTACGGCATTCTCGCCACTGACGGCCCCATCGGCCAGGTGGTTGACGTGTTGATCGATGACCGCCACTGGACCGTGCGCTACTTTGTCGTTGATACAGGCACGTGGCTGTCCGATCGCAAAGTGCTCATCTCGCCACTGGCCGTCGGTCAGCCAGACTGGGCCGCGCAACAGCTGCCTGTCACGCTGAGCAAGGAACGAGTCGAAGGCAGCCCGGAGGTCAACACCGAAAACCCCGTGCTACGTCAGCATGAAACCGAACAGCTCAGCTACTACGGCTACCCGCTCTACTGGGAAGCCGCCGGACTGTCGGGCGTCGCCGCTGTTGACGGCGTGCCTGTCGGCGAGCTGATGCCGCAGCCCGCCGTGGACGCGCGAGTCGATACGCACCTGCGCAGCTTCAACGCGGTGGAGGGGTATCAGATCGTGGCCACCGATGGTGAACTCGGACATGTCGAAAATCTTCTTGTGGATGATCAGACGTGGACGATTCGCTACTTCGTCGTGAACACCAGCAACTGGTGGGGCGGCCACCATGTGCTCATCTCGCCGCAGTGGGTCGCCGGCGTCAGCTGGGAAGAGTCCACGGTCACACTTGATTTGACGCGTGATGCGATCCAGAACGCGCCGCCGTATGACGCCGAAGCCCTGTTCGAACGTCAGCACGAGATGGCGATGTACGAACATTACGGCCGGCCAAAATACTGGGCCGAAGAACCCACGGAACTCTGACGCCCGGGTAGGCGTCGACGATGGCAGCTTATCTGACGCTGTTCGGCTGGAGTTTTCTGTCGGCGACCGTCGTTCCACTCGGCTCGGAAGCCGCGCTCGTCGTGCTGGTCCGTCAGGGATATCCCGTTGTCTGGCTCGTTGGGGTGGCTACACTGGGCAATTATCTGGGCTCCTGCACCACCTATGCGATAGGCCGTGCTGCCGCGACCGCACTGAAGCGCAAAACCTCCACCCCACTCTACGACCGCGCGTCCCGCCTGATCACGACGTACGGCGCGCCTGCTCTCGCGCTGTCGTGGGTACCCCTGATCGGCGACGCCATTGTCGCCGCTGCGGGTGCGGCGCGGATGCGCTTCTGGGTGTTCTCGGTGTGGACGGTCCTGGGAAAACTGCTGCGGTATGTCGCAGTCGCGTGGGGCGCCGCCGCGTGGTGAGCCTCAGTCGACGAGATGCACCACCGTGCCCCACGGATCAGCGATGGTCCGCTCGGTCGCACCGGGCACATGCAGCGTCCACTCAATGAGCCGCGCTTCGTCGTCGCGCGCCGCAGGCCCCGGTGACCACGTGTTCACGGCCACGTGATGGTGATACCCACCGGCGGACATGAACAACGCGCCGGGATACGACCACACGGTCTTATCAAAGCCAAGTCCCCCGTGGTAAAACGCCTCGGCCTCTTCAAGCGAGCCCACATGCAGATGGATATGTCCCATCGTCGTGCCCGCAGGCATGCCGTCCCAGGGGCGATGCCCGCCGGCGGCGATCACGTTCTGAATGTCGAGCGGATCGCTGGTCATGGCGAGTTCCGCATCCGGAGCTCGACCGCGCCGCTTCCATGACGGTCTCGGCCGATCGGCGTACACCTCGATCCCGAGACCATCAGGGTCAGTCAGATACAAGGCCTCACTGACCAGGTGATCGGCCATGCCTGCCTGAACATTGACCTTGGCGAGATGCGCCGCGAATCGGCCGAGCGACGGGCGGTCAGGCAACAGAATGGCAAAGTGATACAGCCCAAATGCGCCCCGGTGTGGTGCCGGCCTGATGCCGCGTTTTTCGTGCAGGAACACCAGAGCCCGTCCATCGGCAGCGCCGAGTGTGGCCACACCACCACCCAGCGCGTGGCGCTCAAGACCGATAATCGTTTC
>JBKJTD010000152.1:0-30647 GCA_046590915.1 Vicinamibacterales bacterium | reverse complement strand
GTTCGGGCACACGCGGTGCACGGTCGGTGGCCGAGATGTAGTCGAGCGCGCGAATGGCGCGCGTGCGTCCGTCGATCACGGACCTGACTCCTGGGGACGTCACGCTCAAGATCGACGGACGCACGCGCGCCATTCGCGCGCTCGACTACATCTCGGCCACCGACCGTGCACCGCGTGTGCCCGAACCCTTCGACACCAACTTCGTGTCCAACTCAGCCCGCGCCGTGTTGCTCATCATTGACGACGAGACGTTGCGCCCGGGTCGTGAGAAAGATCTGAAGGACGATGTGCGGACGTTTCTGGGCCGACTGGGCGGCAACGACCGCGTCGGTCTCGCGACGGTGCCGTACGGCGGCATCAAAGCCCACTTCACCAACGACCACGCCCGCATCCTCGCCGCCCTCGCTCCCATCGTCGGCCGCGCACCACAGACCCAATCGGCCTCGGACGCCGGCTGTCGCAGTCGCAGCACCCTCGTCGCACTGACCTCCACGCTCGACAGTCTGTCGAGTGGAGACGTTCCGGTGACAGTCGTGTTGTTTACGGGAGGTCTGGTCGGGCCCAGGGGTGTGGAGGGTCTGAGTCGCACCGGCGACTTCATGAACACCATGGGCACGTGTGAAGTGCTCACGGAACATTACAACCAGGTCAACACAGCGGTCGCCCGAGCGCGCGCGCAGCTGTACGTGATCATCCCTGAACTCGGTGCCGACAACTCCGGCCGCGCGGGACTGGAACATCTCACCGGCCAGACCGGCGCGCCCCTGTGGAATCTGCGCTCAAGCAACGACACCGCCATGGATCGCGTGGCGGCGCAGTCGTCGGGGTATTACCTAGCGCGCATTGAGCCTGACCCTTCCGAGTCGCCCGACACGGTGCGCGGCTACAGTGTTTTGACGAACAAACCTGGGGTGACCATTCGCCACCGGCCCCAGTTGCAGGTGCGGCGCGCCGCCGGCGCGGCTCCAGCCGCGAAGGTCACGTCAACCCTGGACATGATGCGCGAGGGACGCCTCTTTTCCGACCTGCCGCTGCGTGTCTCTGCGGCCATCTCGCGTAATGCGGATGGCAGTCTGAAAGTGTTCGCAATGTTTGACGCACCTGGTACGACCTCGCTGAACACGGCCATGGTGGGCTTGTTTGATGTCACCGGGCGCATGGTCTCAAGCACGACCGCCACGGCTGCCGAACTGGCCACGTCGCCCATCGTGGCCGCGTTGTCGGCGCCGGCGGGCGACTATCGCCTTCGGGTCGCCGCGATCGACACACAGAATCGCGCCGGCGCCGCCGACGTCGACGTGACTGTCGGGCTCACCGATGCGGGCCCCCTCAAGTTGAGCAGTCTTGTGGTCGGTCAGAACCGGCCCGAGGGCTTTGCGCCACGTCTGGAGTTCACCAACGAAGTCACTGCGCTTGCCATGCTTGAAATTTACGGAGGCACCGCCGGCACCGCTGTCGGTGTGGCCTTTGAAGTTGCCACATCACTCAACGGGCCTGCGCTTCTGACGATGCCCGGCGCGTTTGGCGCCACCAACGAGCCCGACAAGTTCACGGTGAGTGCCGCCATCCCTGTCGGCGCCCTGCCGCCAGGCGACTATGCGATTCGCGCCATTGTCGCCGCAAAGGATCAACCCGGCGGGCGCGTCGTGCGCACCATCCGCAAACTGCCGGCGGTGAAGTGACCCATGCGTGTCGCGCGTGTGGCAGCGGCGGTCCGCTGCCGTCATTGTCCCCTTGGCGCGGCCCTGGACTTTGGCCAGCGCGGCGCGCAGGGCCTCGCGGTTGGTGGTGGGCGCCAACGAGATGGTGCCGCGCGGAATCGTGAAGAGCGCCACGCGGTCGCGCGCCGACAGTGACTTCTCGAACTCCGCCAGTGCCTCGCGCACCGCGACTTCGCGACCAGGGCTCAGCGATTCCTCGTCGATGACCCAGAGGAACGATCGGCCGGCATCAGCGGCGTTGTTGGTGCCGAAGGGCACCGGCAACGCGGACGTCGGCGCGCCGACCTCGCTGAAGTCCACCCGAGTCAGCGAGGTGAGCGCCCGGTCTTTATTCGCCACACGCAACGTCACCTGGGCGGCGCGCAATTGGGTGGATTGATGATGGGCGTCGCCGGTGCCCAGGGCTTTGAGCCGATTCTCAGGATCACGGATCAGAAGGAAGTGGTGGCGGTGTTCGAGTTGTATGGTCGCCCCGCTGGCCCCTTTGGCGCCATCGTCGAAATCCTGCCGAGCCTGACCGACAAGCCGGTGGCATCTGCGCCGCCCGCACCTTCGGCGACAGCGATCGCCGACAAGTTCATGTTCGTGGCAAAGCTGCCGGTTGCCGATCTCAAACCGGGTGACTACATCCTGCGCGCCCAGTTGGCCTTTGAAGGCCAGCCGACCGGCACGCTCACGATGACCATTCGGAAGCAGTAATAAAAATGAGCTCGGAGGCGATTTTCAATAAATCGCCTCCGAGCTCATTTCGGGAGTGTCCGGAGCCAGCCCTCAACGCGTCCTTCCCATTCCCGCTGCCGACGCAGGTCTGTCCCGTGGGCAGTCTCACGGTCGTACTGCACTTGCAACGCGTGCCCCTGCTGCTGGAAGCCGGCGATCAGCGCGTTCTGCTCGTCGTCTGTCAACGCACACGGCGCGGCCAGCCCGCGCAGAGTTCCGCGCGCACGCCGCGCGTGCACTTCGCTCAAATCGAAGTGTCCTTGTTCATGCAACAACGTCTGCGCTGACTGCCGCTGCATCAGATGGTTGGGTTTGACCCACGACCCGCGGGGCAAAAACCGGGACACGACCTGCCATGTGAAGTCAGTGCCAGTGCACGACATCTGGTAGTCGACGACGGTGACGGTCGTGGCCACAGCTTCGCTGCGCATGTCCGGCGGCCCCAGGAAGTCCGCCCACGTGACCCGACGATCAGCGGACCATTCGAACGCGCCAACCGTGGAAGCCGCAACAAGTTGCGCCGGCGCTCCGGTCGAGGACGCGACAAGCACAGCACCCCACCACACGACGACGGCCAGCCAATGAGAAGGGGTCACAACGCGAGCAGGCTCCCTGTGAATAATCGAGTCAGCGGCCCGTCGTCATCGGTTCGAGTTTGCCCACCCACAAACCGCTGTTGAAGTCGGTGAAGAGCACGTGGCCCTTCCACGGCATTGCGTTCATGACGAACGGCGCATTGGGCGTGTACCCGTCCGGATCAAACGGCTTGAACACCGCCATCTCGCGGCCCTGTTCGGCGAGGTTGCCCATCAGCATGCCCGAGACATCGACGATGCGGACGCCGCCGTCGTAGTAGGCCTGATACAGGATGTCGTTCTCCACGATGATGTCGTGTGAGCCGTAATCCTCGAGGTGATACCGGCCCACCTTGCGTGGGTTCTTTGGATCGGTGAAGTCGACGATGTGTGTGTAACCGCCTGACGTCTGCGGCACGCCGCCCTTGGGCGGAGGACCACCACCGGGCGTCGAGAGCTGATAGTTGGTGCCTTCCCAGACGCGGCCGCGACGACTCATCTGTTCGTCTCCGAGGAACAGGTACATCTTGCCGGTGGACGCCTGCGCGTACGGATAGATTTCATGGCCGCTGTTGATGGGGAACGTGCCGATGAGCTTCGGCTCCTTGAGTGAGCCGCCCCACTTGCCGTTGCCGACGTCCACAACGACGCCGCCCACTCCGCCCTGCGCTGAGTACGCGATCCCGTCACGCACCCACAGATCGTGCAGACGCGCGTTTGGGTGGCGATACTCGCTGACATAGGTCGGCTTGCTGAGATCTTCCGTGTTGATGATCACGTACTTCGATCCGCCAGAGACGGCGAACAGGTGGTCGTTAGTGGCGAACATGTTGTGCACGCCGCCCGTGAGCTCGGTGTCAAATGACGACGCCACCTTGGGATGCGCCGGATCCGCGAGGTCGAGCAACACCACGCCGTTCACGCGGTTCGACGCACCCTCGCGAGAGAGCACGGCGTATCGCGCATCGGGCGACACGGTGACGTCGTTGATCGTGCGCGCGTCAATCTTGATCGAGTCTGTGCGCTTGATATTCGCAAGGTCCGTAATGTCGAACACGTGCGCATACCCATCTCCGCCCCAGGTGCCGACGATGCAGTAGTCGCGGCCGTCCTTGCCCGTGTACGGCCAGAGGTCGGAGGTGTGGGTGTCGCGAATGATGCCGCGGCCGACGACGGTGAACCGTCTGCGGACGTCACGTGGCGTGACTTCAATCGAGGTGCGCGCGCTCGCCGAACCCGCGCTTGCGAGAATCGTGTAGAGCCCCGGGTGGTTCGCCACGAAGTGGCCGTCGTCAATGATGCCCGCGCCACCGGGCGCCTGCACGGTGTTGCCCTCGGGTGCGCGGTAGGTGTAGCTCCAGGTGATGGCCGCATCGGCGACCGGCGTCCCATCCGCGCGTCGCGGTGTGCCGACCAGCTTGATTACATCACCCGTCCGGATCGTCGTCTCGGCTATCGTCAGGGCGATATTCGCCACCGGGTTGGCCTTGACGGTGTACGCCTTGGTCGCCGACACGCCGTCTACGGTGGCCGTGATGGTGGCCGGTCCTGCCTTGACCGCCGTGACCTGGCCGAAGCGATCGACCGTCGCGACCGACGGGTCGGATGAACGCCACGTGGGTGCCAGACCGGGCCGCGGCGAACCATCCGCGTGCGCGCCGGACACGGCATGCGCGATCGTCACGCCCGTGTAGAGACCTCCTGGCTCCGCAGCAATCTCCAACGTCGACAGCGCCGGCCAGGCGACGACCACAGGGATGTCGATGGAGACCGGTGCAGCGCCTGCGGGGCCGGTGGCAACGGCGGTGGCCGTGAAGTTGCCCGCGGCAAAAGCGGTGACCTTGCCATCGGCGAACGTGCCGGCGTTGCGCGGGAGATTCACACGGACCAGCGCGTCGGGGATGACTTTGCCGCTCGCATCGTAGGCGGTGACCTTGAGGGCCACCGATTCACCTGCGCGCAGCGAGATGGAGGCCGGCTCCGCGACCAGCCTGGCGACCGGCACGGGGGGCGCCTGCGCCTGTGCCGACACGAGGTGGCCAATCGAGAGCGCGGCCGCCGCGCACATGACGCCCAGAAGGGTCCGTGTTAATTTCATGGGCGTCATGATGCCAGACCCACTCCGCACCCGCAACCGGCCTGCTTTTGTGGCTCTCGCGCTGGCGCTGTCAGCAGGCGCGCTGCACGCCACGCCCGATCAGGCAAAGCCTCAGAAGCCGGTCAATACCTACTGGGTCTATGTGGGGGCGGAGTCGGCAGACCTGATTCATCGCATCCGTTTCGGCCCCGAGGGCACCGTGGTTGAGCGCACCACGACCATTGGCGAGCTGCCCAACGAGATGGAAGGCCCCCACGGGCTGCAGACATCGGCCGACGGGAAGTTTCTCTACATGACGACCGGACACGGCAAACCCGACGGCAAACTCTGGAAATACGAACTCGGAGAAAAAGCCGACACCCTCGTCGGTCAGGGCCTCGATCTTGGCTACTTCCCCGCGTCGGTGGACGTCACGCCTGACGGGCTCTACACACTCTCGGTGAACTTCAATCTGCACGGCGACATGGTGCCGTCAACCGTGTCGGTCGTCTACACGCCCACACACGAGGAAGTCGCGCGCATCGTTACCTGCACCATGCCGCATGGCAGCCGTGTCGACCCGAGCGGCCTCCGTCAGTACTCGACGTGCATGATGGACGACCAGTTGGTCGAGATCGACACGCGGAAGTTCGAGCTGTCCCGCAGGTTCTCACTCGCGAAGGGCAAAGAAGGTCCGTTGCCCGCCAGTGCGGATGCACATGCGGGCCACGTCATGCCTGGAACGCCCGCCGCTGCGCCGAAGCCTGTGGTTGATCCGGCAGAGGTTGGTTACGCGGGGATGAAACACGACATGACAGCCGCGACTTGCTCACCAACGTGGGCGCAGCCGTCGTTTGATGGCAAGAAGATCTTTGTCGCGTGCAACAAGGCTGACGAGATCATCGAGGTCGATCGAGACGCATGGACGATCTCTCGTCGCCTGCCAACGGGCCGCGGCGTCTACAACCTTGCGGTCACACCGGATGGGACGTTGATGGTGGCCACGTTGAAGCAGGGCCACATGGTGGAGATCTTCGATCTCGCCAGCGGCAAGAGCGTGGCGCGTATCAAGACGTCCAACACGATTGCGCACGGCGTGACCGTCAGCCCAGATTCGCGTTACGCGTTCGTCAGCAGCGAAGGCGTGGGCTCGGCGCCTGGCAAAGTGGACGTGATTGACCTTCAGACGCGCGAGATTGCCGGCACCGTGGATGTGGGCCAGCAGGCGTCAGGCATCACGTTCTGGAAGATGGCGAACAAATAGCGGGGCGGGGTCCTACGACGGTGCCTTCAGCAGTTCCAGCAACGCCAGCGGGTCGACGCGCGCGTTGTTGAGGCGGGCGGTCCAGTGCAGGTGCGGACCGGTGACACGTCCCGTGGCGCCGACGCGGCCGACGATGTCGCCGGCGTTGACGACGTCGCCGACCTTGGCCGTGGTCGCGGAGAAGTGCGCGAAGAACGAAAACAATCCGAGGCCGTGGTCGATGATGACCGACCCGCCCGAATAATACAGATCCCGAGCAAGGACCACCGTGCCTGGCGCAGGGGAGCGCACGGGAGTGCCGGTGGGGCTGAGAAAGTCGGCGCCACTGTGTGCGCCGCGGGGCTCACCGTTAAAAATGCTGCGCGTGCCGAATGCGGAGTTGGCTTTGTGCGGCACGGGGGCGATGAACGTGAGCTCGAGTGTGCGTGGCTCGGTCGTGGGCGCGCTCCATATCGCGTGCTGGAGTCTCGACTCTTCCTGAATCCTCGGCAGCGCTGATGCGGGTGGATTGACGAAGTTGGGATCCACCGTGAGGCGGCGCGTCGGAAACGCCTTGGCGGTGATCGCCAGATCGTAAGTGGCGTTCGCCGGACCATTCACCGAATCCGCTTCGACGACCACCGGGTGTGTGCCGGGCGTCAGGTCGAGATCAATGCCCACCAGCACACGCCAGCTCTCCCCCACTCTGGTTGACGGCAACGCCCGGTCAAACGCGCGTGCCCGCACAGCCGTCAGCGGCGCGTCGGCAGTGATTGTCAGGATCACGACTTCGCCGGGGTGCAGCGCACGCGCGCGCGCGGTCACCGCGAGCGTGGGCGGAGGCGGCGGGGCCACACACGCCGCCACCGAGAGCAACGCCGCAAGGCGGAATGAAAGCAGCATCCTTGCGACTGTACAATGACCTGCACGCGTCCGTAGCTCAGCTGGATAGAGCACCGCCCTTCTAAGGCGGGGGTCGCAGGTTCGAGTCCTGCCGGACGCACCAGCCTTCGCCGAACGCTCGCTACGCTCACGGCTTCGGCTGGCTGCGCCACGTCACAGCTACTCGCGGCTTCGGCTGGCTGCGCTGCCAGCGACGTGCAAAGTCAGAAGCCGAAAGCGCCACGCACGCCAAGGCTCCACTCGCGGTGCGCGTTGCCTACCACGCTGGGACGCAGCACATAGCGTGCTTCGGGGATCACACGCAGGCGGGGCGTCAGGCGAATCGGGAGATCGGCCCCCAACCACAATCCACCGCGAGTGGTGGCGTGCCGCTCGTCACGAAACGCCGCGCGGACTCGCGCTTCATCGAGTTCAGCAGGAATTGTCACAATCGTGAACGTGGACGTCTCAACATACCGTCGTCCCGCCCCGCACACTGTCCGCCCTCACAATGGCGCCGGCTTCAAACCGTGGCGCCTGTCGCGCCAAGGCCTCGCTGGCGCACAGGGTCAATAACATCGCGACGCCGAAACATTTGCTGGTCATAAACACTCCCATCGGATAACGACACCCATCTGGGAATGCGTCGAAGGGGTGAAGAGGGGCTCAGCGCTGACCCTGGAACGCCGGGAATCGAAGCTACCTTGCCGTCGGCAGCTTGGCGCGCAATTCCTCGAACCAGTTCAGCACGACTTGCAGCTGCGGAGACTGCTGGTCCGCTAGGAGGTTCGCCGCATCGACCCAAACGATCCGGCCGTCTGGCAGGATGTCGTAGGGCCGCGGGTTTACGGGCGGCGCGAGTCCGAATCGCCGCGGCACCGGGGCAGGTGGCGTGAACCCGAATACCGGATCCGTCCGCACCGACACTGCCATGAACAAGCTCGGCCCCGGCACGAAGAAGAGCTCTCTGCTGTCCGGTGACCACAGGGGCCGTCCACCGCGGCCGATCTCGTACTTGGCGCCGGTGGGCGGAAAAGGCTGCACGTACGTCGTCGCCTCCGCTGGCCCTACGTCGCCCGACTGGTACGCCACCCATCGCCCGTCCGGGGAGAAGACCGCGTTTGTCGGAAATGCGGCCGACGTGACATCGGCGAAACGCGACGCCTTTCGATCCCGAACCGAAAAAATCCAGAGCGTGGACTCAGTTCCCTTCGTGGCGTTGAACAGGAACTGGTCGCCGCGCGGAGCCCACGATTCCGGCACGTGAGACGTGCCGGGCTCGGGTCGTGTCAGCCTCTCGGCGGTGCCGCCGTCCACCGGCTGCCAGAAGATCGCGAGGTCCTTCTCGCGGTCAGACTGAAAGGCCACGCGCTTGCCATCGGCGGACCAGATCGGCAGGCGGTTGTTCCCGCCGAACGTAAGCCGCCGCAACGAGCTCGCACCGTCGAGGTCGTACAACGAGATGGTCGCCTCTTTTCCGTCGCTCGTCCCGAGGACGATCCGCGTGCCTTCGGGGGAGACACGCGGATACGAGTACGAGCCGGGCGGCAGCTTCAGGGGCGTGATCGCGCCCTTGCGGTCCTGGAGAAACACGTTTTCCTGTCCCGCTCGGGCCGGCCCAGGCATGTAGACGAGAGACCCCGTGCCAGAGACGTCGAACTGCGCGGCGTTGCCGGCGGTCGGCGCGGAACGTTGTATTCCTTCGACGATGGGCACAGGGCCCGACGTCACCTCCATCGCTCCGAGGTCGAACGGCACCGCCATCATCGAGCCCTCGACCATGTAGACGATGTGTCCGGTCGGAAGGTACCGCGCGTCGCTGCCTCCCTGGATCAGCGTCGTTCGCTTCCGCGTCTGTATCGATTCGATGACGACGTCCGCTTTGTCCCAGAGGTTTGAGAGCGAGAGTCCCAAGCGGGCGAAAGAAAAGAGGAGCGTGTCGCCATCCGGCAGCAGTTGAGGACTCTGGACAAGTCCCTCAGAGGGGGGCACCGCGACCAGCAGCGCTGCCGTGCCGCCGTTTGGCGACACACGCATGATCCCCGTTCCCGGCTGGACGAACACGATGCCGTGGTCACTCCAGTGGATCCCGAACGGCGCCGTTCTGGTTTCGCAAACGGTCACGGGAACACCGCCGACGACCGGTAGTTTTTTCAGGGCGCCCTCGGCCCAGAACACGATCGATTGGCCATCGGGCGAGAACGCCGGATTAATGCCGTGATCGCCTCCGGAGATGAGCCTGGACTCGAGCTCGGCCACGGCTCTCGAGTACAGTCGTCCATCGGCGGAGTAGACGATGCGCGCTCCATCCGGCGAGAAGGCAACCATCCGGCGCACCACCCTTAACTGGCCCACGTCGGCCACCGGGACCCGGAACCGCGCGACCGATACGGCTGGCGCCGGATGTCGCGGCCATAGGACGATGACGGCCGCGGCGCCTGCCCCGGCAGCGGCGAGTGCGAGCAACGCCCAGGTCGCCCACGTGCGGGCTGAGGACGGCTGCGTCCGCATCGGCAGCGCCGCAGAGGACGGGCGCTTCAGGACGAACAATGCCGTCGAGATGTCGCTGATGCGGTCGCGGTGGTTCTTCTCGAGGCAGCCTTGAAGCAGCACACGGATCGACGAGGGCAGCGACGGCGGCAACGCGTCCCAGGCAGGCTCGCTCTTGAGCACCGCTGCCAGCGTGTCGCTGACGTCGTCTCCCTTGAACGGACGCATACCGGTGAGCATTTCGTACAGCACGCAGCCGAAGGCCCAGACGTCGCTGCGTTTGTCGGCCGCGCGGCCCCTCGCCTGCTCGGGACTCATATATGCCGCGGTGCCGAGAATCACGCCCATGCCGGTCAGCATCGCCGGTGACGTAATCGTCGGCGAGTTCAGTGCCTCGAGCGCGTCGGCCGCCGTGCTGGGGTCGGTGACCTTGGCGAGGCCGAAGTCGAGGACCTTCACGCGGTCGTGGAGGGTGAGCGCAATATTCGCGGGCTTGAGGTCGCGGTGGATGATCCCCTTCTCGTGCGCCGATTCCAGCGCCTCGGCGACCTCGCGCGCAATGGCGATCGCCTCGTCAACCGGCACCGGCCCCTTGTGAAGGCGCGCGGCGAGTGTTTCACCCTCGACGAGCTCAAGCACGAGAAAGCGCTGGCCGTTGATCTCTTCGAGCCCGTAAATGCTGCCGATATGCGGGTGGTTCAGGGAGGCGAGCACCTGCGCTTCACGACGAAACCGCGCGAGCCGCTCGGCGTCGTGCGTGAGGCGGTCGGGCAGCGTTTTCAGCGCGACCTCGCGTCCAAGATTCGTGTCGCGCGCCCTGTACACCTCGCCCATTCCGCCCGCGCCCAGCGGCGCGACGATCTCGTAGGGGCCGAGGCGTGTGCCGGAGGTCAACGCCATGTGGGGCGATTATACGGCGCACCCAGTCATCACCGACGAAGAGCGCGGCGGTCGCGACCGGCGGCGCCAGCTACAATGACCTCGCATGCGGCTCGCCTCCCTCCTCGTCATTCCGCTGCTCGCATTCGTGGCGTCGTCTTCCGTCCGGGCGCGTCAGGCACCTGCCGTGACCACCATGGATGTGGTGGCGACGACCAAGGACGGTCGAGCGGTGGGCAACCTGCGTGCGACCGACCTGGTGATTCGACTCAACGGCCGGCCACAGACGATCACACACATCCGAATGCTACGGCCCGCAGCCGGCGCTGTGCGCGACGGACTGCCGTTGCCCTACGCGACCAACACCGGCGCATCCGGACGAACAACCGCCGTGTTGATGGATGTGGCGCGCCTTTCGAAAACGCGCGCAGGCGACATCCAGACCGGACTGCGTGAACTGGCCGCCGCGATGACACCCTCCGACCGACTCGCACTGATTCCGCTGGCCGGCGACGCGCGACCAGTGGACTTCACCACGAGCCATTCGCGTGTCGTGGACGCGGTCGCGGCGCTGCCACTTGGTGATGGTCCGAGCCGGGCCCGGCGGCAGGATGACGACGCGGTCGAGTCCATGCTCGGCGCGCTTGGTCGCGCGACGGTGATGCTCGGTGCCGAGCCGGGCGTCAAGACACTCATGGTTGTCACCGAACCCTTTGTAGTGTCGGGCCGTCTCCGGAATTCGATTCAGGCACTTGGCGAACTCGCCGCCCGCCACCGCATCGCGCTGTATGTGGCCATGCCGCACACGACCGCGGCAGCTCTGGGCAACGGCTTCCATGCCCTCGCTTCGGGCACGGGTGGCATGGTTGTCCCCCTCGGCGCGTGGGCATCCATCGCCACGCTCGAACACGCACGAATTGAGGTATCGCTTGCCCGTGATGAAGACCTCGACGAGGGTGCAACCGCACGGGCGTTGGTGGCGACGACGCGTGAGGGGATCAGCGTTCGCAGCACGCCGTTTGCGTTTGTTCCGACCAACGTAGTGCATGGGCTGGACTCACTCAAGGACATGCTCCGTCAATCCAGAACGTTCGCCGACTTGCCGCTGCGCCTCGCGGCCTACCCGGTGCTGCACACGGATCGATCGAGCATCCGCCTGTTGATCGTGGGCGACACGGTGGAACCCGACCGCAAGTTGGCGTGGTCAGAATTCGGAATGTTTGCGCCTGACGGCCGGATGACCGCGCAGTGGAGCGAGGCACGCGATGCACTGGCGCAGCGGCCGTTCATCAGCGGCGTCATCGCGACGGAGGGGCAGTACCGACTGCGATGGGCCGCGTCGGAATTATCTGGACGCCGCGGCACGGTGGACCTGGATGTCGATGCACGCTTCACCGTCGCGGGCGCATTCCGACTGAGCGCGCTCATGCTGGGACGACTGGCCGCCGACACATTCGTGCCCGAGTTGCAGCCGGCGCCTGAGGCGACCTCCGTCGAGTGGTATGCGGAGCTCTATGGTGATCTCGCAGCAGGACACACGCTTGCAACACGACTCGATGTGGCGACCACATTGACTGCTCCCCCACTATCGTCGACCGAAGGCCGCGTGCTGAGTTCGCCTGATCCGGCGCGACGCGCAATGACCGGTCGCGCGGACGTCAGCGCCCTCCCGCCTGGCGACTACGTCCTGCGCGCCACACTCATCGTCAACGGCACGGACGCCGGCAGTGTGCTGCGCACCTTCCGCAAGGTGCAGTAGTGACGTCCGTCGCGCGGAGCGCACGCGCGTTCGTCTTTTTTCTGCTTCTGTCGGTGATGCATACGTGGCCACTCGCCTTCGCCCCGCATCGCCTCTCGCTCAATCACAATGCCGATGCGCAGCTCAACGCGTGGATCGTGAGTTGGGTGGCGCATGCACTGCCGTCGACACCGTTGCAACTCTGGCAGGGCAATATTTTCCAACCTGGTGTTCGGGCACTTCCGTTGTCGGAGCCTCTGATCGTGCCCGCGATTGCCGGGGCCCCGATCTTCTGGCTCACGCGGTCCCCGGTGCTGACGTTCAACATCCTGCTAATCGCCGGACTTGCGCTGACCGCATGGACCTCGTTTCTTGTCGTCTCTCGATGGACACAATCATCTGGCGCGGGTCTGATGGCCGGCACCTTGATCACGTTCAATGTGCACCTGCTCACGCGACTGCCCCATCTGCAGGCAGCCCACGCGTGGGGATTGCTGCTGGTCTGGGGCGCAGCGTGGGCCCTCCTGGACGGCAAAGGCCGGTGGTGGTGGCTGGCCGGCGCAGTCGCGCTTGTCGCGGCCACGTCGCTTCACTGGCTCGTGTTTGCGGTCATGGGTGTCGGACTGATGGTCGTCACGCGAGAACGACCTCAGAGGTCATATTTGTCGACAACAAAAGGACCTCTGAGGTCGTTGTTGATCGTCGCCACCAGCGGCGCGGCCGGCGTCGTCTTCTCGCTTCCGGTTCTGTGGCCGTACCTGACGAGCGGCATGCGCAGGCCGCTTGAACAGGTGGCTGATTTCTCAGCGACGCCCTCGGGCTATCTGGCGTCACAGAGTTGGTTGCACCGTGGGTGGACTGCGCCGTTTTTCACAGTGGACACCAACCTGTGGTTTCCCGGCCTCACGGCACTGCTGCTCGCGACCATCGGCCTCGCGGTCGGCTGGCGCACTTCACGGCTGGCGCGATGGGCCATCGCACTCGTCGTTGTGGGATTTGTCTTGTCACTTGGGACCGCCACGCCGGTCTATACATGGGTGTATCACCTTGCGCCCCCCATGCAGGGCATCAGAGCGGCTGCCCGCTTCGGGATGCTTGCCCTTGTCGGCATCGCGCTCCTCGCCGCGGTCGCCGTCGCTTGGCTCGAGCATCGTCTGCGTCAGCGGGATGCGCGCATCCTCCTGGCTGGCGCGCTTCTGCTCGTTACCCTTGAGGCGATGCACGCGCCCATTGCCTCCACCCCGTTTTCCGGCGTCCCGGCCGTCTATTCGCTCCTGCGCGACGAACCGGGGCGCGTCCTCCTGGCCGAGATGCCGTTTTATCCCCCCGACGGCGTGTTCCAAAACGGCGAGTACGTGCTCAACGCCACGTCCCACTGGCGGCCAGTGATGAACGGATACAGTGGCGCCACACCAATGTCCTACCGTCGTTACAGTGAAACCTTGTGGTATTTCCCTCAGGCTCGCGCGTTCGAGGGGTTGACGTGGCCAAAGTCTTGGACGGTCGCCAGGACCTGCGCCTGATGGCTGCAGATCGCGATGGCCATCGCCTCTACCGGCTGGTCCGGGAATAACGGCCACAACCCGCGAGTCTCAAATGGCAGATGCCGATCCCGAACTTGTCGCCAGGGCCCGCAAGGGTGACCTTGACGCGTTCGGCGATCTGGTCGCGCGGCATCAGGCGGGCCTTGTGCGCTACCTGACCCACCTGGTGTCAAACTCGTCGGACGCCGAGGATGTGGCGCAGGAGGCACTTCTCCGGGCGTATCGGGCTCTGAAGGATTTTCGCGGGCAAAGTGCGTTCAAGACCTGGCTCTACCAGATTGCGACCAATGCGGCGCGGACCCAACTCGACAAACGGCGCACCCGTCGTGAGGATCAGACCCATGATGTGGCCGAGATGGACATTGCCAGTGGTGACCAGCTGGAACGGCGCATCGTCGCCCACGACCAGCTGCGTCGCGCCCTTGCCGAGTTGCCTGACGACTGGCGCGAAGCCGTGATTTTGCGTGATATCGAAGGATTGGAATACCGTGAAATTGCCGAGGCGCTCGCCATTCCCATTGGTACTGTGGAGTCGAGAATTTTCCGCGGCCGTCAGCGCCTGAAACAGATCGTGACCAGCAAGGAGACAACATGACCACCCATTGTGACGACCTGATTGCCGCCCTCGTTCGTGCGGCCGACGGGTCCCTGGAGATGTTGCCGGCCGACGACCGTGCACGGATCCACGCTCACCTGGCCACATGTGTGTCGTGTGCGGAAGCGCTGGCCGATCAAATCAGCATGCGGCAGGCCTTGACGACGCTGGCGGCCGAACCGGTCACGACGTTTGTCGGCAGTCGCGTAATCGCCCAGCTGCGCAGTGAAGTCCCGGCCACCTCCTGGCTCGAGTCGCTCGACTGGAAACGCTGGACGTGGCGGCTTGTGCCCGTCGCTGCCGTCCTGGCCGTCGCGGTCGGCAGCGTCTCGGCCAACTCCGACCCCACCAACACCACCAACACCATGCCCGCATCCTCCACACTCGTGACCGGTGAGGTGGGCGGCAACGATTTGCTCTCCTTGCTCCTGAACTCCACAGCCGATTCGTCATTGGAGACGTCGGCGACGACCAGCGGAGGTGTGCAGTGACGGCCCCCTCCGTTCGCGTGTGGCTCGCCACATTCGTCGGGCTCGTCTTCACCATTGGCCTGCTTGGAGGCATCGTGCTTGAGCGCACTGTCCTTCAGGGGTCCAGGGGTCCAGAGGTCCAGGGGTCCAGGGGTCCGGGGGGCCAGGGTTCGAGGGGGTCCGGGGGGGCCGGCGGCGGGCCTCAGCGCGGGCGTGGAGGGCCGGGACGTGGTGGGGCGATGTTTGGACCGCCGCCGGCGGAATACGTCGACGATCTCAGCCGAGAGGTCCAGTTGACCGATGCGCAGCGCGCGCAGATACAGACGCTCCTTCAGGCGCAGGAAACCCGGCTGCAGCAGATGCAGAAAGAGGCGCGCACGGTGTTCATGCAGGAGCAGTCCGGCCTGCACGAGCGCATCGCCGCGGTTCTGACACCGGAACAGGCGACCACCTTCCGGGCCTGGATTGCGCGGCGCATCGGGATGCGTGGCGGCGGGCCGCGCTGAGGTCCAGGGTCCGACGGGGTCCACGGTCCATGGTTCCATTGCCCCATTGCCCCATTGCCTCATTTGATAGACTATGGGTCTTGCCCGTGTGGTGGGTGTAGCTCAATGGCAGAGCACTGGCCTGTGGCGCCGGTTGTTGCGGGTTCGATTCCCGTCATCCACCCCATTTCATTCACAAGCAGTCCGCCATCTATAATCAAACCGTGCAACCGCCCTTGACGCCGGCGGCGGATGATGAGCCGCTGTATGAAGCCTTTTATGGGCTTCGTGAGCAGCCGTTTGCGCTGACGACCGACCCGCGCTTCCTCTTCATGGGCGATGCGCACCGCCGCGCGTATGAGGAATTGCTCACCGGGCTTCGCCGGCGCGAAGGTGTGATGCTGCTGACCGGCGACACCGGGATGGGCAAAACCACGCTGTGCCGCGCGGTGATTGAAGCACTCGGCCCCCGCACATTCTGCGCACTGATCCTCAATCCCTACATGTCGGACGCTGAAGTGTTGCGCGTCATCCTGCGCGACTTCGGATTGGTGACCCGCGAAGAAATCCGCAACGGCGTCTTCGCCAAAGCGGATGTGCCGCAACTGCTCGACACGCTGGAAGGATTTCTCAAGTCACTCGTCGAACTCAACTCCTACGCGGTCGTCATCATCGACGAGGCGCAGAGTCTGTCACCGGTGGTGCTCGATCAGGTGCGTGTGCTCGGCGGCATCGAACTGGACGGACGCCGCCTCCTGCAGATCATCCTTGTGGGACATCCGGACCTGCTGACTACGGTCAAGTCCGACGCGCTCCGCGCGCTCGATGAGCGGGTTTCGCGGCGCGCGGTACTGGGTCCCTTGCCGCCCGCCGACGTCGACGATTACATTCAGCACAGGCTGACGGTCGCCGGCGGCAAGGACACGGTTGAGTTCACCCCCGAGAGCGTGAATCTCGTGGCTGAACTCACGCGTGGTGTGCCTCGCCGGATCAATCTATTGTGTGACCGCACGCTGGAGGCCGGGCGCGTGGAGGGCACCAACGTCATCACACCGGCGATCGTGCTTCGCGCGCATCAGATCGGCTCAGGTCAGGCGCCGACGCCGACACCACCCGCGCGCTCCATCGCCACCGCTGCGGCCGCGCCGATGGTGATCGACCTCGATGACGAGTCAACAGACCAGTTCGACGCGCTCGCCATGAGCCTGGACGAAGGGTTGGAGCCAACCAGAAACGGGTCTGGTTCCGACACGTCGATGATGTTCGGGCAGTCGATCGATCCCGAACCCGCGCGGAGCCGCTTCTGGGTGATGGTGTTTCTGATCATGGCCCTCTCAGCCTTCGGCATCGTGGGCTACTTCGGCGTGGCCTACGTCAACAGCGACCCGGGGCTGCCAATGCTTCCGCCAGCGCCCGTACGGGACGTGGGCCGGCTTCCAGGCACATTTGCCCCGCCCACCGAACACGAAGAGCGCTATCTGATGCAGGAGCTCGAACGGCTCAATCCCGGCTGGCGCGGCGGCGGGTAGTTCCTCGGAGCCGTCGGGCTTCAGCCCGACGCTGTCAGCCGGGCTAAAGCCCGGCTGCTCCGTACTCCCGCTGAAGGCCACGCCCTACATTTTCCACACCAGCGCCACGAGATGCACGTGCACGCCGCCACGTTTGGGCGCAAGTGACACCGTGTCAAGCGACTCGACGATGGGCGCGCGGTCGAGTGCATCAATTGCCGTGGAGACTTCCACTTCCAGATCCGTCAACGCCTGACGCGCGGCATCAAGATTCTGCTCTGCGCGTTTGACGTCTTCGGCTTCCTTCGATCCTCGCGCCCAGCCCTTGGCAGCAGTTGACGCCTTGCCCAGTGTGCCGGAGGTCAGGCCACCACGACGGCCAAAGATCGCGCCGAGCACGGCCGACCCGATGGTGCTGGCCGTGGACAGCCCGGCCTGCACGCGATGCTGCGACACATCCTGTTGTTCCTTGCCCAGCGCGAGTTCCAGCTTGCGCACCCTCTCACCGGCGATGTCGAGCTTGGACGCGTATTTGGCGCGCACCTTGTCAATGGCGGCGCCCCGTGAGGATCGCACCACCTCAGAGAGGCGAATGCGGAACGTGCGTTCGTCCTCACCGGGTCTCGATACCGTGCCCGTGGCCACATGGCGCCACAACTCCAGTCGCTGCGTGCGCGACAACCAGCGATCAAAATCCTTTGACCACTTCGCAAACGACTTCACCTGCAGCGCCTGCGGCGGCACCGGGGCAAACGGCGCGTCTGTTGGGGGAGTGGTCAGCAATCGGTCCGGCGCGACTTCACTTGCCGCCGACGCGTCCCAGTCCACGACCGCTGTCGCGCCCTGCAAGGGCACGGTCGCGAAAACGACACGCCGCTCGTCGATGGCGCGTTTGATATCCGAAAAATCGACGTCCGCTGCGCCATACAGATGCGGCACCCACACGCCACCGGGCGTGGTCGGGCCTGGCAGAAAGAACTGCGGGATGTCGGGGGAACTCAAGGGGCGTGTCGACGGGCCTAGTGGTCCACGGTCCGACACAGGGCTTGCCCGACGAAGCTCTGGCGCAGGCGGGTCCACGGTCCATGGTTCTGGTGTGGACGTTCGCAGGCGCTTCATGTCATCGCGCGTGAGCGGGCCGCGCAGATACGACATGCACCACCGGCTTTCGATCACCACCGGGGCTTTGGCGTGCACCGAATGCACATAGAACCGCCGCTTGGCCAGCGCACTGATGGTCGCGTCCGCCACCGCGCGATCAAACGCGCCACCGGCGGTGCCTTCAAGCCCGTCGAGCAGTCGTGCGCGATCCCGATCGGTCTGCAGACGTCCAATCAACCACGTGCCGGCGTTCGAGATGGCTGTGTAGTCGAGGTCCACAGGATTCTGCGTGGCGAGGCACACCCCCACTCCAAACGCGCGGGCCTGCTTGAGCAGCGTCAGCAGCGGCCTCTTTGACGACGGATTCGCCACGGGCGGCAGGAAGCCGAACATCTCGTCCATGTAGACCAGCGCGCGCAGGCTCGTGGTGCCTGACTGCGTGCGCATCCACGCGACGATTTCGCCCAGCAGCAGTGACACCACGAACATCCGCTCCGCATCATCAAGATGCGCGACCGAAATGATGCTGATGCGCGGTTTGCCGGTGGGCCCATGCAGCAGACGACCCACATCGAGGGGATCCCCCTCAAGCCAGGTCGCAAAACCCGGCGCGGCGAGCAGGTTGTTCAGCCTGGTCGCCAACACGAACCGCTCCTTCTGGGGGTAGAACGACTCAAGGTCCATCACGCCCACACGCGTCATGGCCGGCGTCTGAATGGCGTGGATCAGCGCTTCGAGATCCATCGACCGACCGGCCGTCCACGCCTCATGAACGATCGTCGCCAGCAAAATGTGATCGCGACTTGTCAGGGGATCGGCATCGACGCCGAGCAGACTCAGCAAACCGCCGACCGTGCTCGCGACTCGATCCCCAAGCACCTCGGCATCGTCACGAACCGCCTGCGGCGGCGCTGCCAGACTGTTGAGGATTGACAGCGGTCGCGCGGCGTGGGAACCCGGAGTGTAGAGCACGACGTCAGCGGCGTCGCGCAGCCGTTGAATGCGCGCCCCATCCTGTCCCCATGCCGCGAGGCCGTCTTTCCACTTCTCCGCTTCCTGCGCAGCGAACGCCTCAAGACTCACCCCGCTGCGCGCCGCATCGTCTGCATTCACCCACGGGGCAAAGGACGCCGCGTCGAGCGCAGGGAAGGTCAGCAGCAGGTTGCCGACGTCCCCTTTGGGATCGATCGCAATCACGGGCACGCCGTCAATGGCCGCTTCTTCAAGCAGGTCGAGACAGAGTCCGGTCTTGCCGCTGCCGGTCATGCCGACGCAGATGGCGTGAGTGGTGAGATCGCGCGACTCGAGGAGAAAGGGCTCGGAGGTGGTCGCCGACGATGCCGAATCGACCGGGCGGCCGAGATAGAACAGACCCAGCTTCTCGAAATCAGACATTCCTTAACTTACCCTCTTGCACGCTTTCGCGGGGCCGCAACCTTCTCCGTCTTCTGCGATATCACCTTGGCGGCCTTCTTCTTGTTGGCCGAGACACGTTCGAGGCTCTGTCGCAGCGCCTCCATCAGGTTGACCACCTTCGGCGGTGCCTCATCGATCGGCCCCACGATTTCTTCGCCCGCGATCTTCGCGTCGATGATGCGCCGCAGTTCTTCCTGGTAGTTGTCCTTGTACTGCGTGAGGTCGCCGCCGACCTCGAAGTTGCCGATCACCTGTCGCGCGAGTTTCAACTCGTCCGGCTTGATCTTCGCGGGAACGGTCTTGAGCTCCTCGATCTCGGTCATTGCGCGCACCTCACTCGCATGACGCAGCGTGTACATCACCAGGCCACTCTCGCGCGGACGAATTGCCACCAGATACTCGCGGCCGTACAGCGCCACCTTGCCGATCGCCGCCTTGTCCTGCATGCTCTCGCGCATGACGGCAAAGGCATCGGCCGCCACCTGACCATCGGGCGCCAGGTAATACGGGCGCTCGACGTATACAGGATCGATCACGCTGGCATCGGTGAACTGCACCACATTGATCACACGCGTCGATTCCAGCTTCACCTTCGCCAGATCGTCATCGTCGACCACGACATATTTGCCTTTTTCGAACTCGTAGCCTTTGACCAAATCGGTGGGCGCCACCTCGGTCTGGCACGTCGGGCACCACTTCTTCAGCTGGATGCGGGAGCGGCACTCGCGATGGAGCTGGTTGAAGCTGATCGTGGCGGCGGCATCAGTTGCGGGAAACACCCGCACCGGAATGTTCACCAGACTGATCTTGAGATATCCCTTCCACGTTGCACGCGCGGCCATGTGAACCTCCCCAACCGGCAAAAAGACTGCTGGACCCGCGATTATCGGTCCGATCGCCCCCCCGATGCACCATGCACACTTCTGCACACCAAGAAATGAGCCAATGAGGCAATGGGGCAATGCAGAGCACTACGTCACGCTACATTCATTGCCTTATTGCCTCATTGCCTCATTGCCTCATTGGCCCATTGGCCCATTAACAAGGAGCCCTTAAACTCACAGAGTGCCCAAGTGGCGTGACGACCCAGCAAAAGTCCGACCGATGCTCGCCTCGCTGGAGCCGCCTCCCGTGGTGCAACCTGGGATGGTCTATGAGCCGAAGTACGACGGCATCCGCGCGCTCATTGACCTGCGGCCGGCCACGGCCGATGCGCCGGTGCACATCGAAATGTATTCGCGCAATGGCCATCCCAAGGCCCACCAGTTCCCCGCCATCGTGACGGCCCTGAAGAAGCTGGCGCCAAAACTCGACGGCCCCCTGTTGCTCGACGGCGAAATTGTCGCAACCGATGTGAAGGGACGACCGCTGGCCTTTGGCCGGTTGCAGGGACGGATTCACCTCACCGCGGCGACCGATATCGCACGCGCGGAGAAGGCGCAGCCAGCCGCGCTCGTGGTGTTTGACCTGCTGCGCGACGACGACCGTGATGTGCGCGGCCTCTCGATGGCAGCCAGGCGGCTGCGCCTGCAGGACGCGCTGCCTGTGAAGATCGGCGGATCCGCCCTCGTCCGCCTCAGCGAGATTGTTGCCGACGATGGCCGCCAGATGCTGGCGCGAGCCGAACGTGAAGGATGGGAGGGACTGATCGGCAAAGACGGCGGCTCGGTGTATCACAGCGGCCGTCGCTCGCCGTCCTGGAGAAAACTGAAGCTGCTCAAACGGGATACCTTCGTCGTTGGCGGTTGGACCGACCCGTCGAACACGCGCCAGCACTTCGGCTCGTTGGTGCTCGGTCTGCCGGAGGCCGGGCGTCTGCGTTGGGTGGGCAACGTGGGCACTGGTTTTGATGGCGCCGAGTTGACGCGGGTCGCCGCCCGCCTGGACTCACTGCGCACAAAAGACTGTCCATTCGTCAATCCGCCTCGTGCCATCGCCAAAGCACACTGGGTGAAGCCGACAATGCGCGTCGAAGTGCAGTTCACCGAGATGACCGCAGACGGGATGGTCCGGCACCCCGTCTACGTGGGCGAACGCGACGATGTGCAGGTCCGCAGCAGTCGGAGTGCAAAAACGACAGACTCCGGCAGCGACGATCCCCTCGCGAAAGTGATTGCACGTCTTCATGCGCTCGAGGAGTCGCGCAAGGACGGTGACATTGCGCTGCCCAATGGCGACACCTTGCGCGTGACCAATCTGCACAAGATCTTCTGGCCGTCGTTGGGCCTGACCAAGGGCGACGTGCTGCGGTATTACGCTGAGGTCTCGCCGTTTGCGTTGCCAGTCATTGCGGACCGGCCGATGATCATGCGACGGTTCCCGAACGGCATCGAGCAACATGCGTTTTATCAACAGCAGCACCCCGAGGCCGTGCCCAAGGGTGTTCGTCGCGAGATCCTTGATGCGGACGTGGAGCCGATCGATCCGATTGAGGGCAGTCCCGAACGACTCATCGGTGGGTCACTGACGACACTGCTCTACATGGCGCAGCTGGCGTCCATCTCGCTCGACCCCTGGTTCTCCCGCGTCACCGATCCGCTGCATCAGGATTTTGCGGCCATCGATCTTGACCCTGGCGATGGTGTCTCGTTCGCTCGCGTGCTCGACGTGGCGCGCTGGGTCAAGGAGGAGCTCGATCGGCTGAAGATCCCCGCCGTCGCCAAGACCTCCGGATCAAGCGGCATGCACATCTACATCAAGTTGCCGCCGGAGACGACCTACCAGACCGGTCAGCTCCTCTGCCATCTGGTGGCGACGATGGTGTCGTCGAAACATCCGCGGGTGGCGACGATCGAGCGCATGGTGAAAAAGCGGCCGAAGGGCACCGTGTATGTCGATTACCTGCAGAACATCCTGGGCAAGTCGCTGGCGGCGGCGTACGCGGTGCGCGCGAGTGACTACGCCGGCGTGTCCACGCCTCTGACGTGGAACGAGGTCGCCGAGGGCGTGGACCCGCGCGATTTCACGCTCAGGACTGCGCCCGCGCGCTTCCGTGAAGTGGGCGACCTCTGGAAACCCATACGGACAGGCAAAGCGGTCACCATCGAGAAGGTGCTGAGGTCATGAGAGCGCCTGCGATGGTTACCCGCTTTGCGCCGGCGCCGACCGGCTACCTTCACCTGGGACACGTCGCCAATGCGCAGCTCCTGTGGGGAGAGGCGCGCGCGCGTGGCGGGCGGGTGTTGTTGCGTATTGAAGATCATGATCGCAATCGCTGCAAACCCGAATACGAGGCCGCGTTGCTTGACGACCTCGCCTGGCTCGGCTTTGTCGCCGACGAACCGTTTGTCCGCCAGAGCGATCGGCATGACATCTATCTCGGCGTCGCAAACGCGCTCGAACGAGCGGGGCTTGTATATGGCTGCACGTGCACCAGAGCAAAGGTCCAGGAGTCCGGGGGTCCAGGGGTCCTGGGGGGCTCTGAGGTCCGGTACTCCGGTGCGTGTCGGGATGCCGGGCACGGCCTGCGGGACGGAATTGGGTGGCGAGTCCGGCTGCCTGAGGACGAGATTCGTTTTGATGACCGATGGTGCGGGCCGCAGGTACAGGTGCCCGCGCAGCAGTGCGGCGACCTGCTCATTCGTGACCGGCTCGGCAATTGGACCTATCAATTTGTCGCACCGGTTGATGATCATCTGCAGGGTGTCACCGACGTGATCCGCGGTGTCGATTTGCTGGAGTCAACAGGGCGCCAGATTCTGCTCGCGCGCATGATCGGGCGACCCGCGCCTGCCCTGTTTGCGCATCACGAACTCATCATGAAGTCCGACACGCAGAAACTCAGTAAGTCCGATGGCGACACCGGTATCCGCGACCTCCGGGCGGCCGGATGGAGTCGGGAGCGGGTCCTGGCTCAGTGTCGCAGTTCGGCGCGGGCCTGACGCGAGTAGTCCAGCGGATGATGGCACCAGCGGGCAGGACCTGTAGAATGCGGCATGCGACGACGACTGCTGCTTGGTGTGTGCTCCCTGATCCTGGTTGGCTCGATGGTGCCCTCGGCGCAGTCCGCCTGGGCTGACGGATACGCGCGATACGAATTGCTCGATCCCGTGTCGTCGAGCTTCACGGTCCGCTTCGACGTGTCAGCGACCGCGGCGGGGACACGCGTCTTCGTGACAGCGATTCCCACCGGCAGCGCGGCGCGTGACGTCTCGGCTGTCGATCTGCTGACGGGACAGCCGCTCAAGTGCGACGTGGTCAAGAACACCATCAACGTGCAGTTGGCCCGAGCCGTTCCGAAAGGTGGTGAAACGCGACTGCGGATCACCGCGACGTACACGGATCCGAAGAGCTACGTCGGACGCGGGGCCTTGCTCACGTTTACTCACGCGCCGGCCGTCGCGCGCCACGCTGTCGTGCTGCCAGTCGGGTACGAAGTGGTATCGGCAAACCTCCCGTCGCAGGTCATCGAGGAAGCCGATGGCCGCCTGAGCCTCAGCCACTGGAACACCACGCCGACGGCAGCGCCATTGGTCATTCGTGCCACACGACGCGCCGCCACGGCAGGCGCCTCCCCGACCGGTCCGGTCAGCTCACCTGCCGTGATCTCGCCGGGCACTGCGGCCACCGCGCCGCGCGACGCCCTCGCCAACCTGCGCGTGAGTGAACGCGCCATTCAGGATCGTGAGATCGTCTATTTTCTGAAGCAACCCGACACCCACGCCTTTTCGCTCTATCACGACTACACCGAGACACGTCCCGGGGTGGCCTCCTATCGCAACGTCGTGCGGGGTGGCTCCTCAGTGTCCGACCCATCGGCGATCCTGCTCGACACGGGTGACGCGCTTCGGATCGAGACCGTCAAGGAAGCAGACGCAGAGGTGGTCGTCATCCACTTCCCCGCCGTACAGGAGGGACGCAGCGTGCGCCTGCGCATCACGGAGACCTACACCGATCCCGGCCGGTACGGCCTGGTCGACGGTCAGCTGGTGTGGAACCGGAACTTCGGCCGCCCCGTCAACGACGTCGTCTTGCCCGACGGATGGTATCTGACCGACAGCGCCATTCCCGGTCTCATCAGCACGGAGCCCGATGGACGCACGCGAATCGCGTTCATCAATCCCCGACCTGATTCGATCGACGTCATCCTCAAAGCCCGTCGTCGTTAGGAAATTCTTGCCGCGCGGGAATAACCAGCGCCCTCGTCCAGTCAACGTAGACAGAAGCGACCGCATACAGCCTGGTCGCGATTGGAGGCAGACATGACCCGACGTTTTGCAATCATGGGTGTAACCGCTCTCGCACTGGCCGGCAGTGCCGCCATTCAGGCGCAGCCGACGCGTCCTGCCAACGCGGGTGAACGTCCGCGGATGGAACAGGCGCAACGTGGCCCGGGCATGGCGCTTCGCGGCCTCAACCTGACCGACGAGCAGAAGGCCCAGGTGAAGGCCATCTACGAAAAGGCGAAGGCTGACGTGGAAGCGGTACTCACACCCGAGCAGCGTGAGGCGCTCAAGAACCGGCGCGGTGGACGCGGCGGCGGCCGATAGAAGAGGGTGTCCGGAGGTTGACATCTGATGCGTGATGCGTGACGATCGTTACATCATGCGAACGACGTTGGATCTCGAAGTTGAGGTACTTCAGGCGGCCAAAGAAATCGCTGCGGCCCGTGGACTGTCCGCCGGACAGGTGGTGTCGGAGCTGCTGCGGAAGGCGCTGACACCCGCGCGGTCGAGCCGCACGCGAAACGGGGTGCCCCTCCTGGGCCGGAAAGCCGGCGCGCCACCGCTTACGATGGCAGTGGTCAACCGGTTGCGCGAGGAGTAGGCGCACCATGGCCATCGCATTGCTCGACGTCAACGTGCTGGTCGCGTTGTTTTTTCCCGAGCACGTGCACCACGAGATCGCCCACGACTGGTTTGCCGATCATCGGCGGGAAGGGTGGGCGACGTGCCCGGTGACGGAGAACGGATTCGTCCGAGTCGCCACGCAACAGCCGACAGAATCGGGCCTGATCCGCGCGGCTGAAGCGCTTGAACACGTGAGCCGGTTTTGCGCGGACGACCGCCACCACCAGTGGACCGATAGCGTGTCCCTGACCGATGCAAAACTCTTCGTGCCCGAATTCATCGGCAGTCATCGTCAGGTGACCGACATCTATCTGCTCGGCCTTGCGAAAAAAATGAGAGGCGCGCTGGTCACTTTCGATCGCACCATTCCACTCACCGCCGTTCGCGGCGCCACGTCCGCGCACCTTCAGGTGCTCTCTTCAATCGAGCCCTGACGGGCGTCAGCCGTTCGAGGTGACCGTGGTGATGCCGATGCGAATCAACGCGCGATCGAGCGCCTCTTCAAGTGCCGGCGGGGTCAGCCCGTCGGCCCAAACCGCGATGGCGTGACGACTGGGCTGTTCGGTCTCGCGTGGCGACTTGAACGTCGGCGCCCCGTTAGTGGGGTTGAACTCAATCCAGCCGTGCCAGTCGCCGCGTCGTGTCGACAGAGCGCACGCCCGAGCCCGACAGTTCAGCCCGTTGCGTCCGGCCACTGGTTCTGCAAATTCCGCGACGATGACGGCCATACGTGCTTTCCTCCGGCAGATCGCATTGCAAAGGTACAGCCATGTTTGGAAGAAGGCTCAAGATGGAGGTTTTTCCTGAGGTTATGCCGGTTATTGCACTCGCACGGCGTTCGGGTCTGTGCGCACAACAATTACGCTATTGACGACGTGATCGCCAATCGTGAGCTTCACGCGATACGTTCCAGGCCCGGCCGCAGCAGTCGCACCGCCGCCCCTCCCACCGCCGCCTCCCGCCTGTGGCGCGACTGGAGGAGGCGCATCCGGATCAGCCGCAGCCGCAGCTCCACCCCGTCCTGCGCGTCCTTCCCCACCCACGCCACCCACGCCACCCACACCACCTACACCACCTGCCCCCCGTCCCGCCCCGCGTCCGCCACCACCGCCGCCCGACGTCGCGAACGACAGCGGCCAGAAGTAACGGTTGATGCCCCGCACCACGGGGATGTCCGCCGTGAACGTGCGGGCACCGTCGGTGCTCGTGATCTCGATCTTCGCCGGCGCGGTGGGCTCCTGCCCCACATAGAAGCTCACCGTCGCCGAGTTCTGAATCTCGGTCGGCGAGTTAAGCGGTTCCCGCTGCGACATCGAGAGCGGATTCCGGCCCTGGAACAGCAGGTGGCCGCGCGTAGCCCCACGACTCACGGCCTTCCACATCGTCGTCACCCGGTTACTGAACGCGTGCGCGTTTGAGGCGAGCACGGCCGGCGTGAGCTGCTGCAGCGGCGTGATGTCGTCGAGAATCCAGAGGCTGCGGCCATGGGTGCCGGCGACCAGATCGTTGTCTCGCGGATGAATCACCAGGTCATGCACCGCGACGGTCGGCATGCCGGTCATCATTTTGTGCCACGCGGCGCCGCCGTCGATCGACGCATACACGCCGTACTCCGTCCCGACAAACAGCAGGTTCGGGTTTTTCAGATCTTCCTTGATGACGTAGACCGGATCACGCTGCGGCAGGTTGGATGTGATGTTCGTCCACGTCGCGCCGAAGTCCGTCGTCTTGAACACGTACGGCTTGAAGTTGCCCGTGCGGTGCGCATCAAACGAGACGTAGGCGGTACCGGCGTCAAAGTGGGATGGCTCCACGCGGCTCACCCAGGTGCGCGCGGGCACCAGAGTGTTGGGAATTTTGTCGCGCACGTTGGTCCAGGTGACACCCGCGTCTCGTGTGACCTGCACGTTGCCGTCGTCGGTCCCCGCCCAGATGACGCCCGGTCGCACTGAGGATTCCACGACCGAGATCAGCGTGGCGTGCGTTTCCGCGCCGCCGCGTTCACCCATGAATCCTGCAGGCGCTGGCGTCGTGTAGTCGGGATCCTTGGTGGAGAGATCCGGGCTGATGATTGCCCAGCTCTCACCACGATCGGTGCTGCGCATGAGGTAGTTGCCGCCGAGATACAGGATCTTCGAATCGTGCGGAGACAGGATGAGCGGTGAGCTCCAGTTGTAGCGGAACCGGGGCGCGGCGCCTTCACGCGCCTGCACTTCATCGAAGTTCAGAATCGTCTGCTGACGGGGCGTCACCGGCGTGCCCGACTGTCGAAAGTCCGCGTCGAGCCGACGGACGCTGCCGTTCTGCGTCTCGGTGAACACCGTGGTCCAGTCCTCGGGATCCACCGTGGTGTGGAAGCCGTCGCCGGAGTGAAACTTCCACCAGTGGTCTGTGAGGATGCCGTTGTAGTCGCGGCTGTTGCTCGGCCCGCCCCAGTTGCCGCTGTCCTGCAGGCCACCGTAGACGTAGTACGGGTCGCGATTATCGAGCGTGATCGCGTAGTACTGCCCGATGTCCATGTTGTCGAACATGATGAAGTTGTAGCCGCGGTCGTATGTGACCGACGCGCCCTTGTCGTTCCCGACATAGAACCTGTCGCTGTTTGTGGGATCGATCCACATCGCATGGAAGTCGCCTTCGATGCCATTGAGGTTGCGCGCGAAGGTACGGCCGCCGTCTTCCGAGACTCGCGCCGGAACCACCATGTAATACAGCCGGTTCGGATCGTTTGGATCGAGTTGGATGTGGCTGTAATAGAACGGCCGGTCATTGCCAGTGTTGACGTACGTCCACGTGGCGCCGGCATCTTCCGAGCGATAAATGCCCGACCCCGGCACCTTCACATCGTTGCTGCGCGTGGCCTCAACGATCGCCGAGAGGATGCGGGGATTCTTGCGATGAATCGTCAAGCCCACTTTGCCGATGTTGCCGGCAGGCAGTCCCGCTGTCAGCTTCATCCAGCTGTCGCCACCATTCGTGGACTTGTAGATGCCGCCATTGGAGCCGCCACTCTCGAAGATGTACGACCGACGAAGGCGCTCCCACAGGCCGGCATACAGAATGTTGGGGTTGGATGGATCCATCATCACGTCGCTGGCGCCGGTGCGATCGTCGGTCGGCAGACCGTTGGTCAACTTGCGCCACGTCTTGCCGCCGTCGACCGTCTTGTAGACGCCGCGCTCCGGATTGTGATCCCACAGATGTCCCTGCGCCGCGACGTAGACGATGTCGGGGTTGGTCGGATGGGTCACGACCTTGCCGATGTGGTGCGACTGCGGCAGTCCCACGTTCACAAACGACTTGCCGCCGTCGATGGACTTGTAGACACCGTCGCCCCACGACACGCTGTTGCGCACGCAGTCTTCGCCGGTGCCGACCCAGACGATGTCGGGATTGGGCTGGAAGATGGCGATGTCGCCAATCGACGCGACCGGGTAGTCGTTGAAGATCGGCATGAACGTCGTCCCCGCATTGGTCGACTTCCAGACGCCGCCCGAGGCTGACCCGACGTAGACGATCGCGGGGTT
Source organism: Vicinamibacterales bacterium (assembly GCA_046590915.1). Taxonomy (GTDB): domain Bacteria; phylum Acidobacteriota; class Vicinamibacteria; order Vicinamibacterales; family SCN-69-37; genus SYFT01. Next base: position 1,887 of record JBKJTD010000152.1, on the reverse strand, counting down.
GGCCTCAACCGCTTCGATGTCGGAAATACGACCCGACATGTTGGCCGGCCCGATGTTTCGCCACTTCAGCTGGCTGAAGAGCGACTCCGACGTCGGCACGGGCGGCGCCTGGGCGAAGAGATTCGAGACGAGAACGGTTCCGACCAGTACGGTCAGGCCAACAGCAAGGGCGATTCGGAAGCGGGGCATGGACGGAAAGATAACACCGCATGGTCCATGGTCCTACCGGGCTTGCGCGCCGAAGCCTTGGCGAAGGCGTGTCCACGGTCCAGGGTTCACCAGCAGTCCATACAATAGACGTGTGCCCGATGTCGTCGACCTGAACATTTTCGTGAGCGGCCTGCTCGACGACCTGGCGGCGATGCAGACGTCGATGTACCCGCGCAAGGCGTACGAGCGGGCGGCGCGCAAGATTGCGCTGCTGCCAGAGCGATTGGATGAAACGACCACGCTTCCGGACATCGGAAAAACAGCCACACGTGTCGTGCGGGAGGTGCTCGCGACTGGCACGTCACAGACCGTGGACCGCGCGATGGAGGTCGGCACACAGGTGGCCGCGGTCGAAGATCGGCGGGCACGTCGCGAGGGGTTTCTCAGTCTGGCTATCGCCAGGCAGGTCCTGGCGTCTCCTGCGCCAAAGGCCGTCGGTCTGAAGGACTACCTCGGCGACTTCCAGATGCATTCGCAGTGGAGTGACGGCAGCCGATCCATCGCGGAGATGGCCATCGCCTGTGCGGACCGCGGGTACACCCACATGGCCGTCACCGATCATTCAGATGGACTGAAGGTGGCGCGTGGACTGTCAGCCGAGGGTCTCGCAGCGCAGCACCGCGAAATTGACGGCATCAATGACGCGACCGGCGGCGACTTCCGCGTCATCAAAGGCATCGAAACCAACATCCTGGCCGACGGCTCGATCGACATGCCCGCACGCGCGCACTGCGAACTGGTGCTCGCGGCCCCTCACTCAAAACTCGAGAGCGATGATGCGCAGACGTCGCGACTGCTGCGCGCGATCGCGACGCCCGGTGTGCACATCCTCGCGCATCCCAGCGGCCGCAAGTTTGGTAAGCGGTCGGGGTTGCAGGTCGACTGGGCCCGGGTGTTTGAAGCCGCGGCCAAGGCGAACGTGGCCATCGAGATTGATGGCGATCCGTCCAGGCAGGATGTCCCGTACGCGCTGGCGCGACAGGCCCATCAAGCCGGGTGCCTCATCGCGATCGACAGCGATGCCCACGACACCGACCAGCTCGTATTCGCCGAAATTGCCCTGGCACATGCGCGACTCGCCGGCATTCCTCCGGCCAGGGTCATCAACACTTGGCCGACCACCAAGCTGATGGCGTGGCTCAATCGTGACCTTGGGTAGGGTCGGGAGTGCCCTTGGTGTCGGGATGTTCCTGGAGGTACGCAGCGAGCACCTGTCCGATGACGCGCTCAACCTTTGTTCGGGTGCTCTCCTGCGCATAGACCGGCAGCCCGGGCACATACGCGCTGAAGGCGCCTGAGTCCTCGCGCTCAATCACGACAGGGTAGTGTGCGGTCATATCTGACTCAAAGGTAATCGCTGTGGCCCCGGGTCGCGGGGATTCCGATACACAAATTCTGACCTGTGATAGCCTTTGTTGTCTGTGCGCCCGTAGCTCAATTGGATAGAGCACCGGGCTTCGAACCCGTAGGTTGGGGGTTCAAGTCCCTCCGGGCGCACCATTAGTGATCGACACGTCGGCGGAAGGGTTTGCGCCCATAGCTCAGCTGGATAGAGCGTTGGCCTCCGGAGCCAAAGGTCGCAGGTTCGAATCCTGCTGGGCGCACCAGCCTTCGCTAAACGCTCGCTTCGCGAGCGGCTTCGGCTGGCTGCGCCGGGATCACGTTGTAAGACTCCAC
>JBKJTD010000151.1:0-3883 GCA_046590915.1 Vicinamibacterales bacterium | reverse complement strand
GTCAGCGTGACGCCGATTTCGGTGTAGAGGTTCGCCGCCGCCATGGTCATCACGGTCGGGCTGAGAGAAGTAATGACGAAGTACTCGCCATCGTTCGTCGAATTGAGCGCGCTGTCGGCAATCTTGACGCGCTGGCTTTCGGCAAAGCCGTCGGTGATCCAGTTCCCGCCGTCGGTGCGCGTGATCGTGTTCGCGATGCCGTTCACACTCACAGCCACCGTCCTGGGTGCGCCAAGGAAAGCCACGTCGGTGCGCTCGGCCGCCGCGAGAACGACGCGCTCCTCGTCGCTCAGGCTGGCAACGTTGCCGGAAGAGACATCGATGTAGTACACACCGCTGGAGGTGCCGACACCCGCGGACGTCACCGCAGTGATCTTGGCCGCCGTGATGTTGGCGTCTTCCACCAGTGTCAGCGTGCTGGTGACGTCCTTCAGGATGCCCGCGCTGATTGCGTTCCAAAGCTCTTCTTCGGTATAGACGTGGATCGCACCTTCGACCGCCGAGTTCTCGGCCGCGTTGAGCACGTAGTGGTAGTTCGGGTTGTAGACGTCCGGGCTTGTGATCGGGTTGCCGTAGCCGAGCTGCACCGTGCCCCACTGCGCGTGCAGCGTGTGGTACTGCGCCGTGCGGCTGGCTTCAAGGGCGAAGATGGCCGCGTTGTCGTAGTTGAGTTGATCGCGGTAGAAGGCATCTTCCGCGACGCTCAATGTCACCACGGTGCTGGCGCTATAGACCGACGTGCGGTAAACCACAGCCATGCCGTCGAGTCCGGCGGTGGAGGTCAGCGTGATGCGGTTGGTGAGCGCGTCCACATCGCCCTGCGGGTTGAACAGCAGCTTGGCGCTGCCGGTATCGAGCATCTGCTTCAGCCCTCTGGCGCCGGAATTGTCGAGGTCAAGTGCCGGCCCGCCACCGATGGCGGCAAGCTGGATGTGGGTAGCGTCGTCAACCTTGATGTAGTAGGTCTGGCCATCGACCAGCGCCTGCGTCTGCACGGCCGGCAGCAGCGCAGCGCCGGTTTCGGCCGCCAGCAGCACAACGTCGCCAGTGACGAAGCCATGGCCGGTCGCCAGCGTGATGCGGTGGGTCGCGCCGTCGACAGCGGAGGCCGCATCGAAGGTCTTGACGCCGATCAGCGCCTGCGTCCACGAATCGACGGTGGCCGTCAGATCCACGGGCGTCACGTCGGTGGACCGAGCCTTCAACCGGATGTGGTCAACGTCGACCGTCTCCACGATATAGATCGTGCCGTCCGCGAGGCCCACGCTGTCGGGCGTCGAGCCGCGCCGGTAGGCCACCAGGGCGCCCGTGGAATAACCATGCGCCACCATGGTGATGGTGTCGGTCGCCGTATCAACGGCGTCCCTGGAATTGAACGCACGTTCGGCGCCACCCAGCGCCGCGGTGCCAGTCAAGCCGTTCAGGGCGTTCAGCCCCGTCGGCAGGATGTCGATCGCGATTCCGGCAGTGGCGTCGACCGCGCTGCGCGCCAAGCCGATCGAATTGCCGCTGACAATCAGGTAATAGGTACCACCGGCGGTGAGCGGCGCTGAGCCGACAACGCTCAGCGGCGCATGCGGCTGGCCGTTGCGATAGCTCCAGTAGGCCTGGTATTCCGTGTCCTTCAGTTCCGCCAGCGTGTCCTTGGTGTCCTGTATCTTGCCCGACGCGTTGTTGGCCGGGTCGTCGGCGGTATTGGTCAGCGCCAGGTCTTTCCAGGCGCCGCCGCGCAACTGTTCGTAGGTGCGCTCGTCACGCGTCTCGTTGGTGTTGGCGTCGACGATGCCGCCGACATTGACCTTGACGTAAACATCCCCGGTGGTGGTGATGGCACCAACGTTGAGATTGCCCGCCGTCTCTTCGAGGAATATATTGCCGGTGGCGCTGGCAGTGAGCTTGTTCCAGATGAAATCGCCACCGTCGATGCGCAGGTTGTTGCCCGAGGCGCCAATGCCCCCCAATGCCGCTGTCAGGGTGATCGCACCGCCGCGCACGAAGCCGGCGCCGGTGACGTTGGCCACCGCAATGCCGTTCTGGGCAGTGAGCGTCACGGCCGCACCGGAGCCGAAGGCGTCGTGCGGCGTGGTGATCTGGTTGACCGGCAGGTTGCCGAAGGTCTCGTTGATGTGGATCGTGCCGCCGGCCGTCACCGCCGACAGGTAGGCCGCCGACGCAACCGATACATCGGTGTCGATGGCCGTGTTGGACGTGCCGATGCCGGTGGTGGCGTTGAGGTCGATCGTGCGGCCCTTGACCACTGCCGAGTCGCCGGCGCTGGTGACCGAACCGGCGGTCGATGTGATGGTCGTCTTGCCCGACGGATTCAAGATTTGCCCGCGCAGGCTGATCGAGCTGTTCGAAGTGATGTCGACCTTGCCCTCGGTGGCACCGATGAACTGCACCTTGATCGGGCGGTCGGCCTCGATGGTGTGGGTATAGACCGTGGTGGTGCGAACCTCTCGCTCGATCTCGTTGTGGTAAGTGGACGTGCCGTACCACGTCGTGTCGACGTGCTGGTCGATGATGTGGGTCTCGTCACTACCTACGAGGCTCGCCTCTTCGTAGGTGTAGCGCGGGGTCACACCCGCGTCCTTGAAGTAATAGGACGAATCCGGCAGCACGGTCGGCGTGTCGAGCAGCTCGAAGGTGTCCCACTCGATCGTGTCGGGGTCCACGGCCAGCCAGTCGATGCCGATCCAGGCCGTCACGTCTTTGTGGACGTAATAGTACTCCTTGGTCTCGACGCCGACCGACCAGCCGTAACGCCAGCCGTTGTCGATGGTGTAGTCGGACAGCACGCCGACATTGTTGATGACCTCGGTGGCATTGCCGCCCAACCCATCATCCACCGTGCGCATGACCGCGCCGCCGGCGTTCTGGTCGTACAAGGTCGTGGTGGGCCCGGTGCCGGTGAGCTTGGACTTGTCCTTGATGATGACCACGCCGTCGCCGGGCTCGGCATCGTCGATGCGATTCACCGCGAGCTTGAAGCCGGTGTTGTTGGTGACCGTGATCTCGGGGTAGCCGCCGAGCACCTTGATGCGGCCGTTGCCGGTGTTCAGGATGTGACCCGTCAGATCGACATAGCCGCCGTCGGTGAACAGGTCGTCGATCACGATCGTGCCGCCGCCCTGCCCGTCCGACTCCCAGCGCACGATGAAGTTGCTGTTGATGACATCGGTGTTGGTCAGCACGCCGCTGCCGCTCATCGTCGCGATCTCGGCCGCGGTGGCCGCGCCGAGCGTGAGGACATACTGATCGCGGCCGCTCTGGATCAAACCGTTCAGGTTGATGTACTCGGCCGTGACATAGACGCGGTCGCCGATCAGGTTGGGCGTGGCCCCGGGCTGCACGCCCAGCAACGTCGTCACATCGGCCGGCCGCACGACATCGGCATTCGCGATACCGCCATATTCGTTGCCGGAAGTGTCGCCCGCGATCGTGCCGCGGGTCACGTTGCTCCACTGGCTCGACGGCTCGCCGCCGACCGGGTACTGGCTGTTCGGGATGTCGCCCAGGTCGATCGACACGTCGCCGCCGGACAGCAGGTGGATCGTCTTGGCGCGGATGTCGGCCTGGACGAAGATGCTGCCTTCGCCGGCCTGCAGCGTCTCGAGGGTGACGTCGCCGCTGAGGTTGGTGATGGGGCCCTTGACCGTGATGCTGGGCCACGGCAGCGTCAACGTTGCCGAGACGTTGCCGGCGACGAAGCTGTTGAAGACGTAGATGTTCGGCTCGCTGCCGACCGGCACCAGGGTGCTGGCTTGCGACAGTATTCCAAAGCCGGCCGTGCCCGCGACCACGACGCTTTCGCCAGTGACCTGGTTGCGGGCACGGCCGGCTTTGGAATACTGTCGCAAGCCAGCACCCTGGTGCCGGTCGG
>JBKJTD010000157.1:0-9389 GCA_046590915.1 Vicinamibacterales bacterium | reverse complement strand
CGGCTCACACCCTTCTTCGCGCGGGATCTGAATCGGCGTTTCGATCCCCTTGAACGATTCGTCGAAGGCGATCTCGAGATCGAAGCGCAGGTCGCTGCCGCGCACGGCCCCCCCGCGGCGGCCACCGCCACCTCCGCCGCCGAAGCCGAAGAAGTCGCCGAGGATGTCGGAGAAGTCGCCAAAGATGTCCGGGTTGATCCCCGGGCCGCCTTGCGCGCCTGAAACGCCGGCATGACCAAACTGATCGTACCGAGCGCGTTTGTCGGCGTCACCCACGACCGAGTAGGCCTCGGCCGCTTCCTTGAATTTGTCTTCAGCCTCCGCATTGCCCTGGTTGCGATCGGGGTGATACTGCAGCGCGAGTTTGCGATACGCGCTTTTGATCTCCGATTCGCTTGCGGTCCGGGAGACTCCTAAAACTTGGTAATAATCGCGCTGGCTCACGCCTTCGTCACCTTGACCATGGCAGGGCGGAGCAGGCGGGTGCCGATGCGATACCCCCGGCGCAGTTCAGCGACGATCTGACCGTCGGGTCGTCCCTCTGCCGGCTCATCAGCCACCGCTTCGTGCCACTCGGGGTCAAACATCACGCCGACGACATCCAGCGGTTCCACGTTGCGTTTACGCAACTGATCGCTCAGCTGCCGATGGATCAGGCTGATGCCCTGATGATATCGCGCGAGCTCGGCGTTGGTGGCGACCGGGCCGGGGTTGGCCAGTGCGCGCTCCAGGTCGTCGATGGCGGGCAGCAGGTCGCGCACCACATCCATCGTGAGAAAGTCCGACAGGTCCCTGCGCTCCCGGTCCGTGCGCTTGCGATAGTTGTCGAACTCGGCCGTCATCCGCAGCAAGCGGTCGTACGTGTCGTCGCGATCCTTTTGCAGGGCGTCGACATCCACCGTTACATCATCGTGCGTTGCGCCGTTGCCTGGCGCGTCATTGATCTCGTCGTTCACGGTCACCAATCCCCTAGCTGCCTTCGAGCACTCGCGTCACCGCCTTCGACACACCGTCGACGATGGAGATCGCACGTTGATATCGCATCCGCGTCGGGCCAATGACCCCGACGGTCCCCGTGCGCTGTCCATCGTTGAACGTGGACGCGACCAGGCTGAACGGGTGCATGTCCGGACTGACATGTTCCGAGCCAATCACCACCGTCAGGCCATCGGCGTCGATGTAGGAGGTGAGCAATTCGACCAGCCGGTGTTTTTCTTCGAGGAGCCGGAAGAGCGCGCGCAAGGTCTCGAGCGTCACCTGTTCGCGATCCACCGAGCCACCCATGGCGCCGTCAAACAGGAACGATGCGCCTTGCACCACGACCGTTTCTTCCGGTGTGGCCACGTCGAGACCGGTCTGCGCGAGGCGCAGCGCCCGCGACATCAGCGCGTCATACAGCATCCGCTCTTCGCGCATGCGGGCCACGATGGCTTCCCGCGCTTCATGCAGGGTGAGCCCGACAAACTCCGCGTTGATGTACTGCGCGGCCTGCTGCAGGACCGCCATGTCGTACGGCTCCGCGGTCTCGACCACCTTGTTGGTGATCTGATCGCCGGTGGTGACGACGATCACGAGCACGCGGTGCGTGTCGAGGCTGACGAAGTCAATATGGCGCAGCCGGACCGTCGGGCTGGTGGCCGACACCGCGAAGGCAATTTGATGCGACGCGTGTGCGAGTTCGTGCGACACGTTTTCAAGCAGGTCACCCACCGTGCCGGTGCGGCGCAACCGCGTTTCGAAGTCGCCGGGCGATTTCAGACGCCGACGCGACTGCAGCAGGGAATCCACATACATCCGGTACCCAGCATCGGTCGGGACCCTGCCCGCGGACGTGTGCGGCTGCCTGACCAGTCCGTTTTCTTCGAGGCGGGCCAGGATGTTGCGCACCGTGGCCGAGGACAGACCAAGCCCCGAGTGTTCTGCCAACCAGGCGGATGACACGGGTTCGCCCTGCTCGATGTAATCCGAGACGAGGCGCGCCAGAATGCGGCGTTGCCGATCGGTCAGTTCAGTACTCATGTGTCCTTAGCAGTCGTGGCGTCCGACTGCTAATCAAGTATAACGCAGGGCGCGGTCGCGCAGGGTGCCAGCCGCGTGTCGCGCCTGGGCGATGAGGGCCGCCGAGTCCGCCCAGACGGCGTGGCCGTCGCGGGCCACCACCTCACCATCGACGAGCGTGTATCTGACGTCGGACGGCCTCGACGCGTAGACCAGCGTGGTGTACGGGTCGAGTGCGGGTTGCTGGTGCTCGGCGTCCCGGCCGACGATGATGAGGTCGGCCTTTTTGCCGGGTTCAATGGACCCGATCTCGTGTGCGAGGCCCAGTGCGCGAGCGCCTTCGCGCGTGGCCATCCCGACGGCGTCGCGAGCCGTCAGATGACCTGGTCCAAGGCGCATCGCCTGCAGTGTGGCCGCCAGCCGCATTTCCTGAAACATGTCGAGGGTGTTGCTGCACGCCCCGCCGTCGGCGCCCAGCGAGACGCTGATGCCGCGCGCGCGCATTTCCGGGACCGGCGCGATGCCGCTGCCCAGCTTCATGTTGGAGCTGGGGCAGTGCAGGACCTTGACGGCGCGCTCGGCCATCATGGCCTGTTCGGACTCCGTCACCCACACGCAGTGCGCCGCGCACAGTCGCGACGTGGCCAGACCCACTGACGCCAGGTACGCCATGTTGTCCATGCCGGTGGCCTCGCGAACCATGGCAATTTCCTCACGTTGCTCAGAGGCGTGCGTGTGGACGAGCAGGCCATGCGCGTCGGCCGCCTCCGCGGTCAGGCGAAGGAGCTCAGGCGTGCAGGAGATCGCGAACCGCGGCGCAAATGCAATCTGGATGCGTCCGTTCGCCGCCCCTTGCCATCGCCGATGCAGCGCCAGCGTTTCATCGATGCCCGCGTGCGCCGCTTGCTTGAGCCGTCCGGGTTGTTCGCCATCGCTGTCCATCAGGCACTTGCCGACGATGGCGCGCAGACCGGTGTCTACCAGGGCCTCGCATACGGCGTCGGTGCCGTGCACCGTTTCCATGGTGAGGACCGTGGTGGTGCCACCGGCCAGCAGTTCCGCCGCGGCCAGGCGCGCGGCTACGCGCAATGTGTCATCGGTATGCGCCGCTTCGAGCGGCCAGATGCGTTGTTTCAGCCACGCGAGCAGCGGCAGGTCATCCGCCGATCCGCGAAACAGTGTCTGACACAGATGGATGTGCGTCTGGACGAACCCGGGCAGCACATAACTTCCACCGGCGTCGATTGTTTCGATCGATGTGTCGACCTGCGCGGAGCATGCCAGATCGCCAACGGCGAGAATGCGCCCATCACGAATCAGCACACTGCCGTCCACGACATCCCACGTGTCGTTCATCGTGAGCACCCGGGCGTTCTTAATCAACAACGACACAGCCACGCCAACGCACCCCGCACTCCGCACTGTCTCTTACTCACCGATGCAGGTGGCATTGTTCCCACGGCTCGGTGCCTTCCAGGAACGCTTCCGAGATGCGGCGCGGACAAAAGGGGCCGGCGAGTTGTCCGCTGAGCGGATCGATGTCGGCAAACACGATGCCGTCAGGCATCTTGAAGGATTGGTCCGCGCGCGCGGCCAGGCTGCGCTTCATGAATGCTGTCCAGATCGGCAGCGCTGCCTGCGATCCACCCAGGCCGATGGGCTGGTTGTCGTCGTACCCGACCCACACGACCGCGAGCAGGTCGGGTGTAAAGCCGACAAACCAGGCATCCTTCAGATCATTGGTGGTACCGGACTTGCCAGCCGCATTGAGCCGGAATCCCTGCGCACGGGCACCTGCGCCGGTGCCTTCGTTCATCACGGCTCGCATCATGTTGGTCACCAGATACGTGGTGTCAGCACGGGCAATCTCCCTGGTCGAGCCGGATGCGACTTGTCGTGTCTTGCCGTCCTCGACAATCCGGGTCAGTGCGCGCAGCGGCCGCAGTCGACCGCCGTTGGTGAAGAGGGTAAACGCCGTGGCGATCTCCAGCGGCGAGGCTTCAAAGACACCGAGCGCGATCGACGGGTACGCCCGCGCCGGCGTGCCGACACCGATGCGTTTCCAGAGATTGGCGACCCGTTCGAAGCCGGCTTCCTCGGCCACTTTGATCGCGACGATGTTGCGCGACAGGGCGAGCGCCCGCCGCAGGCTCACGGGACCGTCATATTCGTTCTGGTAGTTGCCCGGCTCGTAGGGCCTGGCACCGTCCATGAAAATGGTCGGCTCATCCAGCACCATCGTCGCGGGCGTGGGGGAGCTGGCGCCCTGCGCCACCATGTGTTCAAACGCGGCGAGGTAGACGAAGGGCTTGAACACCGATCCCGGCTGCCGGCGAGTGGTGACGGCGCGGTTGTACTGCGATTGATTGTAGGCGCGACCACCCACCATGGCGACAATGTCGCCCGTGCGCGGATCCACGGCAATCATCGCGGCCTGGACTTGTCCCTTGCGCTTGCGACCTGACAGCTGTTTGTCGAGCGTGATGATGCCCTCGCCCACCACCTCCTGCGCGATGCGCTGCATCTGCAGGTCGATGGTGGTGTACACATCCACGGCTGCGTGCTTCTCAAAGAGGCCCGCGTATTGTTCGTCAACGAGTTGGCTGACGTAGTCGACAAAATACGGCGCTTCGTTTTCCAGGGCGCGCGCGGAAAGGCCCAGCGGCGCATTGCGCGCAGACGCGGCCTCTTCGTCTGAAATGTAATTGGCCTCGACCATCGCGGCGAGCACGATGTTCCGGCGTTCGATCGCGCGCTCGGGGTTGCGAAACGGGGACAGACGCGATGGCGACTGCAGCAACCCCGCGATGGTGGCGGCTTCGGCCAGCGAAATATTGCGCACGTCCTTGCCGAAGAAGATGCGCGAGGCTTCTGCCACCCCGTGAATCGCAAACGGTCCGCGCTGGCCGAGCACCTGATCATTGAGGTACAGCTCGAAGATCTGATCCTTCGTGAGGCGTGACTCCAGCACCAGCGCCATGAACTGTTCCTGCAGCTTGCGCTTCATGGTCTGGTCACGGGTCAGAAAGGTGTTCTTGACGATTTGCTGGGTGAGGGTGCTGCCTCCGACCAGGTAGGCCTTGTCGCCGAACAGATTGGTGACCACCGCGCCAACCGAGCGGATGACGTCCACGCCAGGGTGGTCGTAAAACCGCCGATCCTCGATCGCCAGCACGGCATGCCGCATCCGTTCGGGGATGGACGAGAGCGGCGTGAAGCGCCGTTTCTCCCCGGAGGCAAACGCCGTCAGCATCGGCGCCTCGAGGGTGAGCTCGGCCGCGGTCTTGTCGGTCGTTTCGTTGACGATGCGTGTCACGACCGGCGTGGCGCCCTTCGAAAACTCCACGCGCATGACGGAGCCGTTGTCCGTACGCGGATACAGCCGGATCATGTGGTCCACGACGGTGAATTCGCCCGGGCCCTGGATGGCTTCCCGCCGCGCAAAGCCCACGTCATTGAGCCGCTCTTCGAGTTGTTGCGGCGTCAGTCCATTCCCAGCTTTGATTTCGAACCGTCGTCCGAAGATCCGGGGGATGGAGCGCTGTTCGCCATTGAGGCGCGCGTCGATTTGCGCCGCATAGGTGGACCAGAGGTAGGCCATGAAGATGGCCCCGAGCACCAGCGGGATTGCCAGCACGAGCACCAAGGTCTTCCGTTCGCGCAGCCTCGTCAGCAATTGCGGGGCCGTCGGGCGACGGACTTTCACAGGACGGGTCGTGCCCCGGACAGGACGAGTGGTCATGAGTCAGTGAAAGTGTATAGTCTTCACTTTGTTAATTCGGTGAACTAAGCTCAAGGCCATTTTTATTGTGACCAATCCTTTGGATTTTGGGGCCAGTGAGGGCGGATCCCTGAATACGCGCCGGGTGAACCGGCAGCGTCTACTGGAATCGGTACGCCGATCGGGTCCGATTTCTCGGGCCGATCTGGCAAAAAAGACCCGGCTCAGTCCGCCGACGGTTTCCACACTGGTTGAAGACCTCGTCCACGAAGTCGGCCTTTTGCATGAGGTCGGGATCGGCACGTCCAAGGGCGGGCGGCCGCCCATCATGCTCCAGTTCAACGCGGAATTTGGATACCTGGTCGGGGTGGACGTCGGATCGCGCACGTTGCGCGTGGCGCTCACCGATCTGCAGGGCAAGGTGCTGGCGCGTCATCAGGAACCCACCGATTCATCGTCGGGCTCCGCCACCCTTGATCAGATTTATGCCGCGGTGGATGACGTGTTCCTGCGGGCCCGCCGGCCACGGGCCAAGTTGTATGCGGTGGGCATCGGCGCGCCGGGGATGACCGACGTCACGAGCGGTCGAGTCATCAATGCGGTCAACCTGCCTGGCTGGGTGGACGTGCCGTTGCGTGAGTTGGCGGAAGCGCAGTTGCAATCGCCGGTGCGGGTGGACAACGACGCGAACATGGCTGCGCTCGGCGAGCGATGGCTGGGGTCGGCGCGCCAGGTGGATGACTTTGTGTTCATCGCGCTGGGCGCCGGCGTGGGAGCCGGCGTGGTCGTTGGCGGGCGGATGCATCGCGGCCACCATTGGTATGCCGGCGAAATCAGTCACATGAACCTCGACTTCCGAGAGTGGCAAGCGGACTTTGGCGAACGCGGCTATCTCGAGAGTCGCGTCGGCGCTGCCGCGATTCCAGAGTGGCAACACGCGAGGCGTCTGGTCGAGGACGTGGCCGGTCCCGGGCGCGACCGTGCGGCAGCCGTGGCGCACATCATCGCTGCGGCGCGCGGGGGCGATGCCGCCGCTGCGGCCGTCATTGACGAACTGGCCGTGTATCTCGGCACGGCCGTCGCCAACATTGTCGCCGTGCTCGACCCGGCGCTCATCGTCTTTGGCGGTGGCCTCAGCCACGCCGGCGAGTTGCTGCTGCAACCGCTGCGACGCGTGGTGTCGCACATCGTGCCCAACCTTCCCCGGCTCGAGATTTCCTCGTTGGGCGACGATGCCCAGTTGATGGGGGCCGTCAACACGGCCATGGAAATTGCCGAAGGTCGCCTTGCGACGTGGCTCGGTGCCACGTCTTTTCCTTCCCGTGCGGTCGGTCGTACGGGCACCCGTTAGGACGTCATGCCGTTTTCTCCCGACTATGTCCGCATCGTGCTCAACGAAAATTTCGAGGACGCCAAGGCGCTGTTTCTTGATCCGCTGATGGCGATTCACTACGCGCACCTCTGCATGTTGCGCGAGACCGGGATCGTGTCGCTCGACGATGCGCGCACCATTCGCCGCGCCCTGGAGGCGATTGATCTCGACGCCGTGCGGACGGCGACCTACGACGGGTCGTACGAGGATTTGTTCTTCTATCTCGATCGTCAGGTGGCCGCCGCGTGCGGGGACGCCGTGGCGGGTCGCCTGCACACCGCGCGCAGCCGGAATGACATCGACATGACGATGTACCGGATGTGCATCCGGAAGTGGTTGCTTGGGCTGGCGGAGGCGACCGTGCAGCTCAGGCAGGCGCTCCTGGAGCTGGCCTCGCGGCATCGCCATACCGTCTTTCCCGCACACACCCACACGCAGCCGGCACAACCGTCAACGGTCGCGCACTACCTCCTGGGGGCAATTGAACAGCTTGAGCGTGACGGCACACGACTCAAGGCCGCCTTCACGTGTGTGAATCAGAATCCCCTCGGCGCCTGTGCCATTACCGGGACCGGCTTTCCGATCGACCGTGACCGGACCAGTGTGCTCCTCGGATTTGATGGACCCACCGGCAACACCTACGGGTCAATCGCCACGGTGGACTATCTGCTCGAAAGTGCCGCGGCTGCGGCGGTGACGCTGGTGGGTGTGGGTCGTCTTGTGCAGGACCTGTTGCTCTGGTGCACGATGGAGTTCGGGTACCTGCGGCTCACCGACGGGTTTGTGCAGGTCAGCAGCATCATGCCGCAGAAGCGCAATCCCGTCGCTCTTGAGCATGCGCGTGCGCTGGCGTCGAAGGCCTTTGCGCAGGCCGGTGCGATTCCGGTGGCTGTTCACAACACGCCGTTTGGAGACATCGTCGATACCGAGGACGATCTGCAGCCGCTTGTGGCGGTGATGTTCAAGGATGCGATTCGCGCGGTGTCACTCGTCGCCGTGGCGCTCGAGGGCGCCGACGTGGACGTGGCGAAGATGCGGATGCGCGCAGGGGAGAACTGGATTTCAGTGACCGAACTGGCCGACACCCTCGCGCGTGAACGCGGGCTGCCGTTCAAGGCCGGCCACTCAATCGCGGCGCGCCTGGTGCGCGGCCGGCAGGCGCGGCCCGAAGCATCGTTGTCGGAGCTGGTCGCGGAAATTTCAAAGGACGTCACAGGCACGGCGATCGAATACACCGAGGACCAACTCAACACACTGCTCAGTCCGGAGCACTTCGTGGCCATCCGCCGCACTCTGGGCGGCCCCGCGCCAGAGGTGACCGGTGCGGCGATCGAAGAGTCACGTTCGAAACTCGCAGGAGACGCTGGCTGGATCGCATCCACCCGCGCGCGTCTGCTCGGCGCCGAGAGTGCGCTGCGCGCTGCCACTGTTGGTATGGGTTAAGGACGCTTCGCTGTTAATGGGGCAATGGGGCAATGGGCCAATGAAGGGCGTTCGTGTCACGCTAATCAATTGCCTCATTGCCCCATTTACGGTGTAACAACGTAATGCTTGCCCATGTCGAGCGGAAGCCCTTCGATGAGCCGGTCGCATAGCGCCTGGCCGTAGCGGTTGAGAAAAAACGCGAGGTCGACGATGCGTTCCTGGGGGTGACCTTCGGGGAAGGCGAGGGCTTGTGTGCGCATGAACTGACGGCGCAGGGTGTCGTCCTTGCGTTTGCTGGCGGAGATGACTTTGGCATGCAGGTGTTTGAGGGTGTCCTGCATCCGATCGATGGTCGTGTCGGCGGCGCCGGTCAGCGTGGGATCGACGGCCGCGATGGCCGCCTTGAGCGCATCCACGCGCGATCGGACTTCTTCGGACGTCGCGACAAACCCATCTTCGAGTCCAGGCGGCAGTTGACTCTGCAGGAGCCGGTTGAGACCTGATTCGTCATTGGGCTGCAGGGATTCAAGCGGGAGTTGATACCGCTCAAGAAAACGGACCGCTGCTGAATCAAGGAGTGTGGCGTTGGCGCGTGGGTACAGCAACGGCATTTCGACGCCGAAGTCCTTGTAGATCGCACCCAGCTGCGCCTGATAGGCCAGTTCGCTGGGGCCCGCCACATAGAAGATGGTCGGCAGGAGGCGGTCCTGCACGATGGGCCGGAGCAACACGTTGGGACTGAAGCGCTCGGGATGTTCGGCGGCTTCCCGCTGCACATCCGCCAACGGGCGCACGGTGTCGCCCAGCGCATAGCTGTCCTCTCGGCGGTTGATCGAGACTCGATCGCCCGGGGCCATGTAGAAAAGTGCGACG
>JBKJTD010000451.1:0-4430 GCA_046590915.1 Vicinamibacterales bacterium | reverse complement strand
GCGCGGCGCGGTGTTCGGCCGCCTTGGCGCGCAGGTCGTCGAGGACGATGTAGCCGTACGAAATCAGCAGAATGCTCGCGCTGCCCCATGGTGCCGCCGAGACCGCGTGCACAGGCGACCCGCCGCCGGTCGAAATCACGGGATGTCCGGGCAGGAACGGCGCGAGGTGCGCGGCCACTCCGATGGGCCCCATGCCTGGACCGCCGCCGCCGTGCGGGATCGCAAACGTCTTGTGCAGATTGAGGTGGCACACGTCCGCGCCAATCGAGGCGGGGCTGGTCACGCCGACTTGCGCGTTCATGTTGGCGCCGTCCATGTAGACCTGGCCGCCGTTGGCGTGGATGATCGCGCACACTTCGCGGATGCCGCCTTCAAACACCCCGTGGGTGGACGGGTACGTCACCATCAGGCACGACAGTTCGTCCTTGTGCGCCTCCGCCTTGGCCTTCAGGTCAGGCACGTCGATGTTGCCCTGCGCATCACACGCCACCACAACGACCTTGAGCCCGACCATGGCCGCACTGGCCGGATTGGTGCCGTGCGCCGACTGTGGAATCAACACCACGTCGCGATGGGTCTCGCCCTTGGCGTGCTGATACGCGCGAATCACAAGCAGCCCGGCAAACTCACCCTGCGCGCCTGAGTTGGGCTGCAGCGACATGGCCGCAAAGCCGGTGACGATGCAGAGGGTTCTTTCGAGGTCCGTGATGATCTGCTGGTATCCGGCCGCCTGCTCCTTCGGCGCGAACGGATGCATCTTCGAAAATTCAGCCCAGGTGACCGGCATCATCTCGGCCGCGGCGTTGAGCTTCATCGTGCACGACCCGAGCGGAATCATCGCGGTGTCGAGTCCGATGTCCTTCTTCTCCAGCATCCGGATGTAGCGCATCATCTGCGTCTCCGAGTGATGCGTGTTGAAGACCGGGTGCGTCAGATACGGGGTCGTGCGCGCAATGGCGGCCGGGATGGCCGGCCCGGAGGCCGGCAGCGTGACGCCGAACACGGACGCAAGATCCGCCATGTCGGCGTCGGTGACGGTCTCATCGAGCGAGATTTGCAGCGACGAGTCGCTTGTGTAGCGGAAGTTGATTCGGTGTTTCTCCGCAGCGGCTTTCACCTTCGTGACATTCGCCGCTGTGCCTTCGATGCGAATCGTGTCGAAGAACGCGCTGTTGGTCTGCTTCCAGCCGGCAGCCGTCAGTGCCGCAGCCAGGCGCGAGGCGTGGCGACTGACGCGCGTGGCGATGTCGCGAATCCCCTCGGCCCCGTGGTAACAGGCATAAAACGCAGCGATGTTCGCGAGCAGGGCCTGCGCTGTGCAGATGTTCGAGGTCGCCTTCTCGCGGCGGATGTGCTGCTCGCGCGTCTGCAGCGCCATGCGATACGCGCGTCGGCCCTTCGAGTCGACCGAGACACCAATGAGGCGACCCGGGGCCTGCCGCACGAAGGACTCTCGCGTGGCAAAAAAAGCGGCGTGTGGGCCGCCATAGCCAAGCGGCACACCGAAGCGCTGCGCGGTGCCGATTACCACGTCGGCTCCGGCCTGTCCTGGTGGCGCGATCAGTGCCAGCGCGAGCAGGTCGGATCCCACGGCCACCAAGGCGCCGCCGGCATGGGCGCGTGCGATCAGGGCTGTGAGGTCCCGCACGTCTCCCTGATCGTCAGGCGTCTGCACGTACACGCCAAAGACGTCCTCGTCAATCGTCGCGGTCTCCGGATCTTCAAACCGGAGGGTGATGCCGAGCGGTTCGGCGCGTGTGACGAGCACGTCGCGCACTTGCGGGAAGATCCGTGGCGACACAATGAAGGTGTTGGCGCTTTGGCGCTTCGACACACGGGCGAGCAGCGTCATCGCTTCCGCCGCGGCCGTTGCTTCGTCCAGCAACGAGGCGTTGGCGACCTCCATCCCGGTCATATCCGTCACCATGGTCTGGAAGTTGAGGAGGGACTCGAGCCGGCCCTGCGCAATTTCCGCCTGGTAGGGGGTGTATGGCGTGTACCACCCCGGGTTCTCGAACACGTTGCGCAGGATGACGGCAGGCGTAATCGTGTCGTAGTACCCCATGCCGATGTAGCTGCGGCAGACGACGTTTTTGGCCGCGACCCCACGCAACCGTGCGAGGTAGCCGGCTTCGCTTTCGGCGGCTGGCAGCGCCAGCGGAGCCTTCAGACGGATGTCGGCCGGAACGATGTCATCGATAAGCGCGTCAAGCGACGCGGCGCCGACGGCGTCGAGCATGGCTGGGAGTTCGTGCGTACGGGGACCAAGATGGCGGGACTGGAACGTGTCGGACACCGGGCGAACCTCGCGAAAGTTATTGCGTCAGTGCGTCGTACTGGGTGGCATCAAGCAGGTCCGACACGTCGCCTGGATTGGTGGACCGCACCTTGATCATCCATGCGTCGTGTGGCTGTTTGTTCACGGTTTCCGGATGGGTTCCGAGGTCGGCGTTGACGGCCACCACTTCACCGGCCACCGGCGAGAACAGTTCAGAGACCGCCTTGACCGATTCAATCGTGCCGAAGACTTCTCCCTGCGTCAGCACCCGACCGACTTCCGGCAGTTCGACAAACACGACGTCGCCCAACTGTTTTTGCGCAAACTCGGTGATCCCGACGGCGGCTTCGTCGCCGGACAGGCGCACCCATTCATGATCTTTTGTGTACTTCAACTCGGTCGGATACATGCCCACTCCTTGGAATCTGTGCTTCGGCGGTCACGCCGTCTTCGGACGTTTGTAGAACGGTTCGGGTACGACGACCGCGTTCACGCGACGGCCCCGGATATCGATGTGCAGTTGGGTGCCAGGTTCGGACCGGGACACGGGAACCATGGCGATACCAATCGATGCTTTCAGGAAGGGCGTCTGCGTGCCACTGGTCACCACCCCAATTTCATCGTCTCCCACCATGACCTTGTGGCCGTGGCGGGCGATGGCGCGGTCCTGCATCTGGAAGCCGACGAGTTTGCGTTCCAGTGAACCCGCCTTCTGGGCGCGCAGAATGTCGGACCCGAGGAAATCGCCCTTCTTCCAGCCGACAATCCAGCCCAGGCCGGCTTCGAGCACGGTGGTGTGTTCGTCCATGTCCGACCCGCACAGACGCATGGAGGCCTCAAGGCGCAGGGTGTCCCTGGCGCCCAATCCGCACGGTTTGATGCCGTCAGCGGCGCCGGCATCGAGCAAGGCGTTCCAGACATGTTCGGCCTGAGCGGGAGGCGCGAAAATTTCGAAGCCGTCCTCCCCTGTGTAGCCGGTGCGCGACACGGTGACGCGCACGCCGGCCACTTCCCCGTTGGCGAACCAGTAGTATTTGATCGCCGGCAGGTCGATCGCGGTCAATCGCTGGAGCACCGCTTCGGCTTTTGGCCCCTGTACGGCAATCAGCGCGTATCGCGAGCTGGCGTTCACGACGCTGACATCGCCGCCACGGTCGGTCGCGCGCGCGCGGATCCACTCGTAATCCTTCATGATGTTGCCCGCGTTGACCACGAGCATGAAGTGCTGGTCGCCCATTCGGTAGACCAGGATGTCGTCCACGAACGTGCCTTCGGGCGTGGTCAGTGCGGAGTACTGAATCTGGCCAATCGCGAGCCGCGAGGCATCGTTCGAGCTGATCCACTGCACGGCAGCCAGGGCATCAGGTCCGGCAATCTCGATCTGGCCCATATGGCTGACGTCAAACAGCCCAGCCTGCGTGCGAACAGCCATGTGTTCGTCAATGATGCCGGTGTATTCAACCGGCATGTCCCAGCCGCCGAATTCGACCATGCGCGCGCCGTGCGCACGGTGTCGGGCGTTGAGCGGCGTTTTCTTGAGGGCAGCAGGGGGTGGCGTTTGCGTCATGGAGCGCCTATCAACGTACTACCCGCCCATCGCAGGGTCAACCGTTGAGAGCGTCTCAGCCGCCTCTTCGCCACCCCCTTTGCCGCTCAGGTCACGATTGTTTCCTCGGCCATACCACCCGGAGCAGCACGAACACGGCGCCGACGACGACCGCCAGCACGAGCGGGCCCCTGGTTTGCGTCGGGGGCACCGTGAACAAGATCGCAGGCAGCACCAACCCTGCCACCAATACGGCCAACACCACCTGAATCAGTACCACGACCACCGCGCCCATCGTGACCTTCCTTTCGTTCGCGCCGAAGCTGAAGCGTCGGCTTCCCTTGGTGTTATCCCTTGAACGGAATACCGCCATTGCAACTGATGAACCAGAACATGGCGGCTTCGGCCCTGATGGTATAGAGCAGCGAGCATCCGGACCAGCCGAGCGCGTCGTACCAGTTGAGGTCGTCCGTGCAGTCAGAGAAGTCGTCGGCAATCCGGACCGCTTCTTTCGAGTACAGGTCCCAGCAATCGCCGGGGCCCTGGACCTGCAGTCCCGCCTTGACGACTGTTGCGGGCCGCGTGCCGAGGCGGCGTCGCTCCTCG
>JBKJTD010000422.1:0-7897 GCA_046590915.1 Vicinamibacterales bacterium | reverse complement strand
GTCGCGCCCTCGAACACACTGGCCGCCGGTCACCGGCTGTTGTGGATCTACAAGTTCGCAAACAACCAGAACAACAACGACGTCGTCCTGCACGCCCAGTTCGGCGGCACGACGGCGAATCCCATCAGCGGCGGTACGGCGAGTGTGGCGCTCGCTCGCTCGCAGGTATGCACCACGGCGCCCGCCAATCCGGTCATCAACAAGCAGGTGGACAAACTCGTCGCGGCGCCAGGACAATCGCTGACGTACACCATCCGGTATGGCAACTCCGGTCAGACGAACATGACGTCTGCGCAAATCGTGGACACGCTGCCGTCGGGCGTCTCGTTCACGAGCGCGACGATGAACGGCGCGGCCATCACGCCGACCATTGTCGGGCAGCAGTTGACGTTCACTGGGCTGAAATCGTCGACTTCGGTAACGGCCGGACAGATCACGGCCGGCGAATCGGGCACGCTGGTCATCACCGCCGCGATCTCCTCGCCGTTCACGGGCAACAGCAACACGTTGACCAACACCGTGTCGTACTCGAGTACGCAGACATCTGCCATCACCGATACGATTCCGACGACGCTGTTGCGGCCCTCGGTGACGATCACCAAGGCGGCCGACGATACCTCCCTGGTCCCCGGTTCGACCGTCACATTCACGCTCGATGTGCTGAATGCCGGTCCGGGCACTGCCACCGCCGTCATCGTCACCGACGTCCTGCCGGCCACCGCCTACTTCAGCTCCGTGGCCAACAGCGCCCGTCTCAACGGCGCGGTCATTGCTCCCGACCCAGTCACGGCAGGCACGTTGACCGTCAATGCCGGTACGCTGGCGGCCGGCGCAAGCGCCCGGGTGACATTCCAGATGCTGGTGGCGAATGCCGGCGTGCCTGGCGGCGTCACGTTCCTCAACAACACCGCCAGCGTGGCGGATGCCCAGACAACCGGCACCAGGAACAGCAATACCGTCGCGTTCTCGATCAGCACCAATCCGAATCTCACGATCACCAAGACCACGAATCCGGCGGCGACGGTTGCGGCCGGCAACACCATCGTCTACACCGTGACCGTGACCAACTCCGGCTCGGGAAGCGCGTCTTCGGTGCGGGTGAGTTCGCCGCTGCCTTCCAACGTGACGTACTCGACCGGCACCCTGGTGTATGGCGGAGCCGCGCGGACTGACGGCGCCGACGGAGACAATGCCTACTTCGATACGGCGGGCAACCGCGCCATCTTCGATGTCGGCACACTCGCGGCTGGCGCGTCTCAAACGATGAACTACACCGTGCGCGTCGCCTCGCCCTTGTCGAACGGGACGACGGTGCTCTCCAGCACCTCGACCGTGTCGGCGGGCAATGCCTCGAGCCGGCAGGCGTCGGTCTCGATCAACGCCACCGCCGCGCCGGTCCTGACGCTGGTAAAGAGTGGCGCCAGCGCGGTTCCGTTCCCATCGACGACCCTCACCGCCGGGGCGACAGCGACGACGAGCGTGTCTGTCGCGAGCACGGCCAACATTGAAGTGGGCGGTGTCGTGCGGATCGGCGGCACCAATGCCACCGTGACTGCGGTGTCGGGTTCGACCGTGACGCTCAACACCGCTGTGACGGCTGCCAACGGGGCCGCGGTGACTCCGACCTGGGAGTACCAGCTGGCCTACGCCAACACCGGCACCGCCTCGGCCACGTCGGTGGTGGTCACTGACGTGTTGCCGGCTGGGTTGACGTTCGTCAGCGCTGACAACGGCGGGGCGAACAACACCGGCACGGTGACTTGGAATCTCGGCACAGTCGCTGCAGGTTCAAGCGGCACGTTGCGAGTGCGCGTCAGTCCGGCCAGCGTCGGCAGCTATTCGAATTCAGCGACGATCGCCAGCGCTCAACTGCCGACGGTCACGTCGAACACCACGACGACCTCGGTGGGGTCGCTTTTTGTGACCAAGTCCACGACGACCGCGACACCGGTGACATCGGGCAACACCACCACCGCGACGTATGTCATCACCGTGCAGAATCAGAGTGCGGCCACGGCGGCGACTGGTGTCACGATTGCTGACTCGTTGTCGGCCGGCTTTTCCTATCTGAGCACGACGTCCATCGTCGGTGCGACGGCCGCGACCTCGCCTGTGGTCGGAGATACACAACCGACCTGGACGGGGCTCACAATCCCTGCGAGCAGCACTGCGACCGTGACCTTCGTCGTCCGGATCAACAACGTCCCGGCTGGCACCTATCAGAACGAGGTGGCGGTTACCACGCCGAGCCTGCGCGTCAATAACTTCGATGCGCTGGCCACGACTGCCGAAGACGTGACTGTGGCGGCCACCCTGGGAACCACCGGGGTCGTGACCATCACCGCGACGATTGCGCCAAGCGGCACATTTACGATCGGGCTCACCGACGCCGACCTGAACACCAATCCTGCTCTGGCACAGACGGTTACTGTGACCGTCGTGAACAACGGGACAAATGAAAGCGAGACGGTCACACTCACCGAGACTGGCGTGAGCACCGGCGTGTTTTCCGGCACGCTTCCCACGGTGAACTCGGGCGTCGCCGGTACCAACAACTCCGGTTCCATGAACGGGCAGAGTGGGAACACCGTGACCGCGTCCTATACGGACGCCTTGACGGCCACGGGTGGCAGCGCAACGGTGTCGGCCACTGGATCGATCGTGAATCTGGCGCCGGTGGTGGGCATGACCGGAGCGGCGTTGGCGTACACCGAGAACGCCGGGGCAGTGGCGATCGATACCGGCGTGACGACCAGTGATGCGGACTCGGTCAATCTGACGGCGGCGACGGTCACAATTTCATCCAACTTCGTGGCCGCGCAGGATGTCCTGGCGTTCACCAATCAGAACGGAATCACCGGAAGCTATAACGCCGCGACCGGAGTGTTGACGCTGTCAGGCTCTGCCTCGGTGGCGGCGTACCAGACGGCACTGCGCTCGGTCACGTACACGAATACCAGCGAGAATCCGTCCACGACGACACGCACGCTCTCGGTCGCGGTCAGTGACGGGATCGCATCGTCAAACACGGCGACCCGGAATATCACGGTGACGGCCGTCAACGACGCGCCAGTGGCGGTCGCGAACGCCTACACCGTCGCTGAAGATACGACGCTGACGGTCGCTGCATCAGGCATCCTTGGCAATGACACCGATCCGGAAGGGCAGACCCTGACACCCACGGTGATTGCGTCCGTGTCGAACGGCACGCTGACGGTCAACCCGAACGGGTCATTCACCTACGTGCCAGCGGCCAACTTCGCCGGGACGGACACGTTTACTTACAGGGTCAGTGACGGCACGGACAACTCGAACACGGTCACCGTGACGCTGACGGTGACGGCGGTCAATGACGCGCCGGTGGCGGTGGCCGATACGGCGACGACGGCGGAGGACACGGCGGTGACCGTGACGGCGGCGAGTCTGCTGGCCAACGACACGGACATCGACGGCGGGGCGCTGACGATTACGTCGGTGCAGAGCCCGGTCAACGGGACGGTGGTGCTCAACGCGGGCGGGACGGTGACGTTTACACCGACAGCCAACTACGCGGGGGCGGCCAGTTTCACCTACACGATTAGTGACGGCAACGGCGGCACGGCGACGGCGACGGTGACGGTGACGGTGACGCCGGTCAATGACGCGCCGGTGGCCGTGGCCGACACGGCGAATACGCCGAAGGACAGTGCGGTGACACTGACGGCAGCGACCCTGCTGGGCAATGACACGGACATCGACGGCGGGGCGCTGACGATTACATCGGTGCAAGGTGCAGTCAACGGCACGGTGGTGCTCAACAGCAACGGGACCGTGACGTTCACGCCGACGCCTGGGTACTCGGGACCGGCGAGCTTCACGTACACCGTGAGCGACGGCAACGGCGGCACGGCTACCGCAACCGTGACGGTGTCGGTCAACGCCGGCAACAGTCCGCCGACGGCCGTCAATGACGTCGCGACGACACCCGAAGATGCACCCGTGACGGTGACGACGGCGAGTCTGCTGGCCAATGACACGGATGTGGACGGTCACACGCTGACGATCACGTCGGTGCAGGGGGCGGTCAACGGCACCGTCGTGCTCAACAGCAACGGGACGGTGACGTTCACGCCGACGGCCAACTACGCGGGTTCGGCGAGCTTCACCTACACGGTGAGCGACGGCAACGGCGGGACGGCGACGGCGACAGTCACGGTGACGGTGACGGCCGTCAACGACGCGCCGGTGGCGGTGGCCGACACGGCGACGACGCCGAAGGGGACGGCCGTCACGCTGACGGCGGCGAGCCTGCTGGGCAACGACACGGACATCGATGGCGGCGCCTTGACGATCACGTCGGTGCAGGGGGCCGTCAACGGCACGGTGGTGCTCAACGCCGGCGGGACGGTGACGTTCACGCCGACGGCGGGATTCTCGGGCACGGCGAGTTTCACCTACACGATCAGCGACGGCAACGGCGGCACGGCGACGGCGACGGTGACGGTGACGGTGACCAACGACGCGCCGGTGGCGGTGGCCGATACGGCCACCACGGCGGAAGACACCGCGGTGACGGTGACGGCGGCGAGTCTGCTGGCCAACGACACCGACAGCAACGGGGACGTGCTGACGATCACGTCGGTGCAGGGGGCGGTCAACGGGACGGTGGTGCTCAACGCCGGTGGGACGGTGACGTTTACGCCGACGGCCAACTACGCGGGCGCGGCGAGCTTCACGTACACGGTGAGCGACGGCAGCGGTGGGACAGCGACGGCGACGGTCACGGTGACGGTGACGCCGGTCAATGACGCGCCGGTGGCGGTGGCCGACACGGCGACGACGCCGGAGGACACGGCGGTGACGGTGACGGCGGCGAGTCTGCTGGCCAACGACACGGACATCGACGGCGGGGTGCTGACGATCACGTCGGTGCAGGGGGCGGTCAACGGGACGGTCGTGCTCAACGGCAACGGGACCGTGACGTTTACGCCGACGGCCAATTACTCCGGACCCGCGAGCTTTACCTACACGATCAGCGACGGCAACGGAGGCACGGCGACCGCGACGGTTAACATCACGGTCACACCGGTCAACGATCCGCCGGTGGCGACCAACAATACTGCGACAGTCGTGTCCGGGCAGTCACTGTTGCTCACGCCGTCCGCGCTGCTCGGCAACGACTCCGACATCGATGGAGATCAGCTGACCATCGTATCCGTCCAGAGCGCCCTCAACGGCGTGGCGGTTCTGAACCCTGACGGGACAGTCACGTTCACACCGTCGGCCGGGTTCGCTGGCCTCGCAAGCTTCACCTACACGATCAGCGACGGCAAGGGTGGCACGTCCACGGCGACGGTCGCCATCACCGTTGTCGCCAACACCCCGCCGACTATTACTCCGATCCCCGACCAGCTCATCGTCGAGGGGGGCGCGTTCTCTCTGGCCAACTTCACGATCGGCGATCGGGAAACGGCGGCGACGGATCTGATCGTGACCTCAGTGTCGTTGAACAGCGCGCTCATCCCGGCCTCCGGATTGAGCGCCGGCGGGGCAGCCGCTGCGCGCAGTCTGACCCTGACGCCGACGGCCAACCGGATTGGCGAGACCACGATCACGGTCTCAGTCAGTGACGGGCAATCGAGCGCGTCGACGTCCTTCAAGGCCACCGTGCGGCCGCGGTGGGACTATTACGTCGTCGAGGGGCAAACCGACGATGGAGTCGCGACCGATATCCGCGTCACCAACCCGCACAGCGTGACCGCGCCGATTCGGTTCACGTTCGTTCGCGCGGACGGCACCACTGCCGACAGGTTCTACGATGTGCCGGCCATGACCCGCCAGTCGATTCGGATCAATACGATGCCCGAGGCCGGCACTGGCGGCGTGTCCACATTCATCAAGTCGGTGAATGATCTTCCGTTGCTGATCGAACGCACGCGCGTGTGGGGGACGGGCGGGTACGCGGGCGATTCAGAGACCGCGCTCGAGTCGACCAACCTCACGTGGTATTTCGCGGAGGGTCTCGAAACCGACCGCTACCATACAACGCTGGTGCTCGCGAATCCCAATTTTGAATCTGTGCGCATCACGGTCGAGTTCCTTCTTGATACCGGGTCGCCTGTCAGCCGCACCTACACGCTTGGTCCCGTGTCTCGCCAGGCGATCGCGCTGTCGAGCGTGAGCGAGCTGCGCGGCCGGACGTTTGGCATGACCGTCACTGGCGAACAGCCGATCGTGGCTGAACGCTCGATTACCTTCGACGGACCGCGCTCGCGTGAGAGTGGTGCGGTCGCTGTAGGCCGCCCGTACCCATCGGCGACGTGGTATTTCGCAGAGGCATCGAGCTGGAAGGTGTTCGGCACGGACTTGATGGTCGCCAACACCAACACCGAAGACGTGACCTTCACCCTCAGCTATTACACGTCGAGCAACCAGCAGTATCGGACGACGCACACGGTCCGCGCCCAGTCACGGTCGACGGTGACCCTCCAGACGGCCGAGCCGCTGCTCGACGGGCAGCACTACTGGGTTCGACTGGACGCATCCCGTCCGATTGTCGCTGAGAGGCTGATGTACTGGGATCGGAGAGCCACGGCGCTGCGCGAAGAGCACTTGAGCGGCCCGGTGCTCGAGCCGCAATTGAAATGGTGGACCGGTGACGCGCGTGTTGGCGGTCCCGAAGGATTCGATACGTATCTGATGATCGGCAACCCCAGCGCGACGACATCAGAGGTCCGGATCACGTATTACCCGGACAACGGACTGCCCATTGTGACAACGCGGTCGATGCTCGCAGGCGGCCGGCACACCGTGCATGTGAACCTTCAGGTACCACAGATCCGCAACGACAGCTTCTGGGCGATTGTCGAATCCACCAATGGCGTGCCGATCATCGTGGATCGCTCCGTCTACTGGAACGCGGCGGATGGGTCCTGGGACGGCGGGAGCACCGTCTCGTTTCTGCCGGTGGTGCCCGCCGATTACGCCGGCTGCCAGATCTCAGTCGGCCAGCGAAGCGTAAGTCTGTTGGGCAACGGCGGCACGGCGCGCGTTGACGTCGGCGCCACCACCCGGTGCACGTACACCGCCGTGAGCACTGTGCCCTGGCTGCGCGTCGTGCAGGGGCAGAGCAGCAATGGCGTGGCGCGGGTCCTCGTCGAAGCGGAGCCGAACGATTCTGGTGTCGAGCGGTCCGGAACCGTCACTATTGCGGGGCAGTCCGTGAGCGTGCTGCAGGCCTCGGCGAAAACGGCCGTCTGCGCGCCCGCTTGTGTCGGCAGCATCATGTATTTCGACGCGCCGTCAGAGGGCAGTGTGATGAAACAGCCCTTTGTCCTGACGGGGTGGGCCGCCAACATCGTCGGCGAACCGGTCGGAACCGGCGTGACGACGGTGCATGTCTGGGCGTATCCGTTGGCCGGGGGCAATCCGGTGTTTGTGGGAGCGAACTACGGCGGTGAGCGACCGGATGTCGCGCTGGTCTTCGGCACGCGATACCTGCGAAGTGGGTTCTCGGTGGCGGTGCGGGGCCTCCAGCCAGGCACGTATCGGTTCGTGGCATTTGCGCGTGATGCGATCACCGGCGAGTTCTCGACGGCCAGGGAACGGACACTGACCTTGGCGCCCACCATGCACATGGCCGTCGATGCACCGGCGGCCGGGGCCGAAGTGTCGCCGACTTTTGTCATCGCAGGTTGGGCGCTGGACACGGCCGGGGCGACGACGCCTGGTGTTGACGCGGTGCATGCCTGGGTGTATCCCGACTCCGGTGCGGCGCCTGTCTTCGTGGGTGCGGCCGAACTGGGGCAGGCGCGGCCCGACGTCGGAGCCGCTTACGGATCTGCTGGTAACAACAGCGGGTATCGCCTCACGGTCCGGGGCCTGTCGCCCGGCCGTTACACACTCGTGGTCTTCGCGC
>JBKJTD010000272.1:0-26956 GCA_046590915.1 Vicinamibacterales bacterium | reverse complement strand
CTCGGCCATCGAACACGCCACCGGTGCCCCCTCAGTCACACTCTTCAGGAAATCCATCAGGCCGTAATACAGCGACGGATGTGGCAAACCGACACCGGCCTGCAGGTTGCCCTGCTCGGCCAGTTGCGTGGCATTGGCGATGAGCACAATACCCTCCTCGCTGAAGATCTGCTGACGAGTGGCGTAGACCTCCCACCCTTGGGTCGGGGCGTCGGCTTCCTTGAAGAGCCACCCATGTGTCCAGTTCAGACGGATCGATCCGTTCACGCCGTTCACCACTTCGAATTGCGCCCCATACGAGTTGGCGAGTGTCGCGCTGTACCGCAAGCTCACGCCATCCGCCCACAGCAGATCGAGGTCGATCGTGTCGGCGACGATGCGGCCGTCCTTGTGATGACGGACGCCGCCACGCCCCACGACCCGTGTCGGGTACGACCCGCGCCACCAATGGGCCACATCAAACTGCTGCGCGCCAACCTCACCCGCCAATCCCGTGGACACCGCCGGGTCCAGACGCCAGTTGGCCTGCGCATCCGAGTCGCCGCCGCCGACGGGAAACCGCCAC
The DNA here is from genome assembly GCA_046590915.1 of Vicinamibacterales bacterium. Lineage (GTDB taxonomy): Bacteria > Acidobacteriota > Vicinamibacteria > Vicinamibacterales > SCN-69-37 > SYFT01. The sequence goes on along the minus strand of JBKJTD010000272.1, from coordinate 26,391 downwards.
GATGTCTTCCGGTGCCACTGCGCCGACATCGACACCAGGTCACGCAGTTCCGTACGAACAAGGGGTTGCGCCCGCCTGTACGTCGGATTGGACCGGCCCTGAAATCCCGCCTGGCAAATCGTCTTCGCCGAGGCCGCGCTGGCCGCCATCGCTTGACAGTCTTCGACCGTGGATGCGATCGGGCCCTCACAATACACATGGCGACCCGCCGCAATCACGTCCTCCACAATCGCCCGGTGCAGATGGGTCGGCGTGGCCACCACAATCGCGGTCACGTCCGGCCGCTGCTCGAGCATGACCTTGTGGTCGGTAAACGTCGCGGCCGACTGCGCGCGCTGCGTGGCCAGCGCCAGCCGTGCCTCAGACCGATCACACACGGCCGCGATCTCGACCTGCGGGATTTTCTGAAGCTCCGTGATGATCGCCCGGCCGTGCCGACCGGTGCCCACGACGCCGATTTTGACGACCACACCCTGGGTGAGAAATGGGAGGAGGTCAGCCGCGGTTGGCAGCAGCGCCACGCCACCGAAGGCGCTGAGTGTCTGACCGAGAAACGCTCGTCTATCCATGCCCTACCACCCGAACGGCACGAGGGCACGACCAAACGTGCGCGCAGCCAAGAACCCTGATGTGCTCGTGCCTGGGGTAGGTAACAACGGGCATGGGATCACTCACGAGTTAAAAAATTCCTGCGCGCTTCAGTCGCGCCATGGGGTTGATGATGACAATCAGGTCAAAACGGTGGTTGACCGGGACCGGGAAGGCGTTGTCGAACGCTTTGGTGTGGTACCAGATGAGCGACATGTCGGCGTTCACCGGGAACGTCCCGATGGTATACCAGCGCTTGCCGATACCGTAGCGGTCACCGTTTACAGTCGGAACATACGACCGGTCCACCGACATGACACCCGCATTCACCGTCAACTTGCCAAACGTCAAGTCCGCTGACGCGTTGAATCCATTGCCCTTGGGGGTGTCCGACACGCGCTGATAGGCCTCGAATCGCACACCCGTCACCACCTTCGCAGCCGCAGGCGTCCGAATCACGAGGGCCTCGCGGAGGATGTCCCGCCCGTCTTCGTGCGTGTAATCGATCGACGCGGTGGCCCTGGGCGTCAGCCGGACGCCCAGGAGGACCTGCCCGTAGTTGTAGTCAAAGCTGTCATCCAGCCGGCGGAACACGTTGGGCTCGGCCACGCCAAAATGGCCGATGGTGCCCGACAGCTGGGCAATGCGCCCTGAGGTCGGACGCACGGTGACGCGTTGACCAACGAGGTAGCCGTCCATGTCATAGGAGATGTTTTCGGACACCTCCCCTCGGTTCGGGCCGAGGCCGCCGACCTGCAGTTCCAACCCGGCAATCGGTGCCGCGGACAGGAAGAGATGGCGCATCCAGAACTTGCCGACGAAGTCGCCCTTCCCGATGCCCGTATCATTCCAACTGGCGACGTACGTGGGGCCCGCGGAGGCCATCATGTTGACGCTGTACTTCCCGGCCGCGTCAAACAGGAGTCGCCCACGCGTCACACCGTGCCACTGGAGGCCGTCGGCGGTGACGACCTCGGCGGAGGTCTTATTCCACCGATAGCGGAGACCCGCCTGAACTGCCTGCACATCGAGCCATCGTCGAATCGCCGGCGGCTCCGCTGGAGCGGCCGGGGCGAGAGTCTGAGCAGAGGAGGAGACGGGGGTCGCCAGGGCGGCGAGGCCGAACGCGGCAAGCGCCGCGAGATGAGGACGAATCATTGCATGGAGACTATGCGCCAATTCAGGTCGTTGTGGCCAATCCTAGTGTGTCCCTCGAATACCGGCGTTGGACCCAGCACCACGTACGCGGTTGACCACGCGTCACACAATCGCGACGACGACCCCGTAACCACCACTTCCGTCGTTGTGCCTTCGATCGGCAAACCCGAACGCGGATCAACGATGTGCGGGTGCGCCTGAGCGCCGGCGTCTGAGACCGAGAACGCGGAATCGTCGAGCCGGAGGACTTCTCCGCCGACCGCGATCTTCCACGGTTTCCCCGTGGCGTCCGGGCCGATGGCGATGCCGCTGCTTGTGCCGCCGTGGAGAAACGCCGAGGTGACGCCGTGCGCCCGCAGCACGCGGGCGCAGCAATCGAGGGCGTGGCCCTTGGCGATGCCACCCAGATCAAGACTCATGGATGGGTCGTCAAAACGCACTGTCCGGTTGGTCGAGTCGAGCAACAGCGCCTCGCCGTGGCCCCGTGTGATGTCGAACGCACCACCTGACTCCCGCCAGACGGTCTCTGCATCGACCAATAGCGCCCAGACGTCGTCATCACACCGGACCGCATCGTCCGCGGCAGTGCGATTGACGTGGGAGATCCAGCTATCAGACGAAAACCGGTTGAGTCGCTCGTGCCACTCGTCGATCTCGGCCATGACGAGCTCCCCAACCGATCGTGCGGCCACGTCGCACGAGAGTCCTCCGGCCTGTGGCAACACCAGCTCGAACCGCGTGGCCATGGCTGCGGTGGCGAACCGCAGGACCTCCGCGCTCAGAGCTTGCGAACCTTCCCGGAGCGCGGATCGAATCCGAACGCCGCTTTTTCCCAGAACGACCGCTGCGCCAAGTCGACGATCACCATCACCTTGGTGCCAAGCTCGACATCGCTCTTCGGCTTTTCGCGTGTACGGATGCAGTCCACCCAGTGGCGGCGCAACATTTCCTGCGCGTCGAGCACCTCGCCCTCGGGAGCGATTTCGCGCTCTTCGATTTCGTCCGCCCAGATGCGCTCGGGTCGGATAATCGCGTTGCGTCCACCCACAAACAGATTGGCCTTGTGGCCGCGGATGATGCGCTCCAGGCCCAATTCATTACACGTCGAGCCGGCCACGACCATCGTGTGATCGTGTTCGAAATCAATGTTGATGTTGATCTGGTCCGGGTTTTCCATGGCCTTGTCGATCATGTGGCCACCGGTCGCAACGACACGGATCGGCCACCCGACATTCAAGGCCTTGAGCGTCGGCGTCACGTGATGCACCAGCAGGTCGCCGATGATGCCGGACGAGTACTTCTTGTACCGGCGCCACCGGGCGTAAATTTCGGGATTCCACTTGGCCTTGCCCAGCGGCTTGCACCACTCGTCCCAATCGAGATTGTCTCCCGGCTTCCAGGCCGGGTTGATCGCGTAGTAGGTCCACTCGCCCGTTTTGGTGTTGCGGCAATAACTGGTCTGGCTCCACACCGGTTTGCCGATCGCGCCTTCTGCGATCAGTTTCTCCGCGGCAACGTACGACGGCGTCATCACAAACTGCGTGCCGACGACGACGATGGCGGAAGGGTTGGCCTGGACCACTTTGCGGAGACGCTGGGCGTCCTTGAGATTCAGGGTCATCGGCTTTTCGACGTACACGTCCTTGCCGGCCTTGATCGCGTCTTCCGCCATCCGGCCGTGCCAATGTTCCGGCGTCGCGATCAGCACGCCATGAATGTCTGGCCGCGCGAGCACCTCTTCGTGCCTTCGATAGGTCGCGATGTCCCCGCCCTGCACTTTGTCGACGCGTGCCTTGGCATTGGCCACCCGCGGATCACACAGGTCACACAGCGCCTCAAGGCGGACCGGCCGTCCATCACGCGCGTTTCTGGCGAAGGCTTCCGCATGGCCTGTTCCCATGCCCCCCGTGCCGATGACCGCGATCTTGATGACGTCGTTCGGGCCCAAGGCCGGCCTGGGCTGCGCCGAAGGAATCGGCTCCAGATCTTCGGCCGCCTCGGCCTCTCGACCGGCCAGCCCCGCAGCGACAGCGGCCGCTGCCGTGGTCTTGAGGAAGTGACGACGGGATTTCGGGGTGGTCATTTGGTCATCTCCGTCCGGATTTTTTCGAGGAGCGCCTTGGTCTTCGCAATGCCTTCTCGCTCGGGAATTTTGGATCCCTCGTACTCGATGCCGACCCAGGATCGGTAGCCGGCGTCCAGCACGGTCTTCATCAGTCGGCGATAGTCCTTCTGCGACTCATTGCCCTGCTCGTCAAAATCGTGGGACTTGGCGGAAACCGCCTTGGCAAACGGCATCAGGTCGGCCACGCCCTGATAACGGTCGTATTCGTAGAAGTTGCCAAAGTCGGGCAACGTTCCGCAGCGGGGATGGTCAACCATCTTCATGACCCCGGAGAGCCACTTGCCGTCCGAGGACAGGCCACCGTGATTCTCGACCACAACATTGAGGTTCATCGGCGCGGCCAGTTCGGTCAACTTCCGGAGGCCATCGGCGGCGAGTTTTTGCTGTTCTTCGAATGACCCGACGCTGGCGGCGTTCACCCGGATGGTCACACACCCGAGGACCTTCGCGGCTTCCAGCCACTTGCGGTGATTTTCAACAGCCGTCGTGCGGAGGGCCAGGTCCGGATCACCCAGCCGGCCTTCGCCGTCGCACATGATCAGGTACTGCGTCACCCCTTCGTCGGCTGCGCGTGTATTCATCTGCGCGAGATAGGCCGCGTCGCGCGCCTTGTCCTTGAAGAAGGAATTGACGTACTCAATCGCCTCGATCCCGAAATCGCGTTTCGCCACACGCGCAAAATCAAGGTGGTCGATCTCTTTGGCCCGCAGGGTGCGATGCAGCGACCACTGCGCCAGGGAAATCTTGAACAATGGCGCCGGTTGCGCCGCCGTCAACACTCGAGAAAGCGGCGTCAGCGCCACGGCGCCGACGGTGGTCTGAAGGAAAGTTCGTCTGGTCCACCCGTGTGTCATGTGATCCCCCTGCTGGCCTTGCTGACTTTCACCGTTCTCCCGTCCTGTGCCGCCGACGTGTCCACCGCCAAACAGACCCGCATCGTAATATCGGCATCGTACACGTTCAGGTGTGTTTCCTTGTCTGCCAGGACACACGCGACGAGTTCATCGATTTCGCCCTGAAACGGATGGTGCGACACATCGGCCGATCCCGGCATCACCGTCTCAATTCGAATCGCCGCCGCTCCCGTGGCCGTCGTCGTCGCATGAAACGTCACGTCGTCAAACGGGCACGCCTTGCGCAGGTGGGCGAGGTCCAGCGGCGTATCCTGCCAGAGAATCAGGTCGTCCCGAAGTGACGCGCGATCGCCCATCATCTCGACGCCGAACGTGTACGGCATCTGCAGGTCGGTTGAGCTGACGAGCTGTGCGAGCAGAGGCTCGCCTTTTCTGGCGCCGCTCGACGTCATCTTCAGGTTGGCGATCATCGACGTGGGCCATTGGTAGCCTTTGGTGATCGTCGACTGGAAGGCCGACACTTCGGTCACCTCCAACCCTGTGCACCACCGAAGTGCATCCACAGCGTGGCATCCTGCAGCCAACAGGTGACTGCGGCCGCTCTTTCTTGTGCGCACCCACGACCAGCCTGAATACCAGTCGGTGACTCGCGACAGATACTGGAATCTGGCGAAAATCAGTTTGCCCAGCCACCCTTCTTCACGCAACCAGCGCGCGAATCTCAGGTAGGGGTTGTAATGCAGCTCAAATGACACGATCGTCCGCACCCCGGCCTTGCGCACCGCATCAGCGATGCGTTGGAGCTCGGCCTCATCGAGCCCTGTCGGTTTTTCGAGCAGGATGTGTTTGCCGGCGCGTGCGGCCGCGACAGCCTGATCCGCGTGCAGGTGATTGGGTGTGGCAATCGAGATGATGTCGATATCGGGCGCGTTCAGGAGGTCACGAAAACGTGTGGTGAACCGCGCTTCTGGAAACGTCAGGCCTTCGGCGGTGAGGCGCTTGCGTGCGCGGGCTTCATCGCGCCCGCAGAGCGCCACAATCCGGCAATGGGGATTTTTTGCAAACGCGGCCAGATGCTGGCTCGCGACCCAGCCGACACCCACCAGACCCACGCCAAGCGTTCGCACGGATGAAGTGTAGTCCGCGCTAGGTCAGGTGTCGAACAAACAACACGACGGCCCAGAAGCCGAAGGCGCCGAGGGCCAGGCCGCGCGGTCGTGGAAGCGGCATCGGCGCGACCATGGCGCCCGCACACACGACAAGCAACATCGCCACCAACCACGCCGGGGGACTGAACAGCAAGGTCGTGGACCAAATCAATGCGACCGCCGGCGTAGGGACTCCGACAAAGCGCGCCTCGTTACCCTCGACGTTGTAGAAGCCGAGCCGTGTCACGGCCGCGAGCACGTAGGCCACCGCGGCGCCCCACCACCACACAACCATGACACCGGTGGGACGATCAGGCAGTGTCGCGAGCACCACGACAGGCACGAGACCAAAGGCAATCGCATCAACCAGGCTGTCGAGTTCGCCGCCCGCCCTCGCCTGCCGCGCGGTGCGCGTGAAAAGACGGGCGAACCTGCCATCACACGTGTCCGACAGTGCGGCGAGGGCCATCAGCGCGCCCGCCACCGGGATGGCGTTCCCATGGATCGCCGCTGCCACAGCACCCACCGACGCGGCCAGCGACACGTACGTCAGAAGATTGCTGATATGGAAGTCGTGCACGGGCCCTCTCATGGCGTCACACCCCTCGCCGACAACGCAAACAGCCGTGTCCATGTGCGCACGACGCGCGGCAAAAACCGTTGCCGCCGAACGCGATGCACCATGGTGTAGAACGCAAGGCGACGCACCAGGATGTCGGCGAGGGCACTACGCAGCCCGGCGCGCCACACGCGATCTGCAATAGGATCACCCGTCGCCCTCGACAACCGCTCACGGTGATCGTCCACATGCCGGTCGAATGACTCAGCGGTGCACTCCGCGTCGAGGACGAAACAGAGCAGCTCGGCCAGATCGCGTTGCGGCGCGCCGAGTGTGGCCAGCTCCCAGTCGTAGGCACACAATCTCGATCCCGTCTCAGTCCGGCGGAGACAAATGTTTCGCGGATTGAAGTCGTGGTGAATCACGGTCACTGGCGAGGCATCGAGAGCCGGCCACCAGTCCGTCACAGACTCGACAAGCTCACGATGGACGTGTGGCCATTGCCCACCGGCCCATTCAGCCAGGAACGGTGCGGCGTGGTCCGCCAGCGCGCGCCAGAGCGGCACGGCCGCCGTCACGCTGGCACACGACGCCACGTCGCCAATCCAGGTCGCCTTCCTGATCTGCGGCACGCTGGCCACCCAGCCCGCGTGCAACTGTGCGAGTCCCTCGATCGCGATGTCCACGTCTTCGGGCGACCACTGACCCGGCTCGTCCGCGCTGTCGAGCAAGCGGACCTCGCCGAGATCGAGCCGTTCCAGCAGCAGACCGCGCTGGCCGCACGACTCCTCCTGCCAGGTGCCGTGGCACACCGGCAGAAACGGTCGAACACTATCCGGGGCGTCCGTGTACACGCCAATCTCTCGACGATGGCTGTTGCGCAGGCCCAAAGCGTGCCGATGCCGACGCAGCTCACTCCCAAGCGTGACATCGCACATCCCGGCGACCGTTTCCGCAACGCCGATCACGTCCTCGTCTGAGGGTTTGCACTTGGCCATGACGTCCATCGTCGACGGCGCGACGCACGACGACAGGTCCAGTCGGTAATGAAACAACCCGTGTTCCTGGGTGCGGCGCCACGACGTGAGCTCCGACACGATGCTGTGCTCGGATCCACTTGAAACCCGCCTCGAGCCCAGGACGCGCAGCGTGGGATCACAGAACGCCTCTGAGAGCAACGCGCCAAAGCGCGCGTGCACCGGTGGTCCCCCCGCGCTCTGACCCGGACGCCCTGGATGGGGAAGGAAGCCCCGCTGCACGTAGTCCTGAAAGAACCGATCCAGCATGTGAGCGTCGAGGCGCGGACACTCGAGGCCGGCGGCGGCCTCCGCCTGGCGCGATGTCACTCGAGTGGTCGCGCTGCGGCGCCGGTCCTCGAACAGCTGCGCACTGGTGAGGCCGTCTGACACCGGCCGCAGAAAGAACGGCCGCAGCGTGTGCAATGCATGGCCAGGAACCGCCCCGTCCCGCCGGAGTTGCGACTGCCACTCGTCGAACGGCACCAAGCGGACCGGATACCCGAAGAGATTCGTCCACAACACGCACTCACGCCAGTGCCGAGGCCGATCGGCGTTGAGATGTACGACCTCCGGTTCCTCCAGTCGGTCCCGTTGCACCAACGACACCATGGCGCGGGCCACGTGATCCACCGGCGGACCATCGATGACCCAGTCGAGGTCGGGCGCGGTGCCCATCTGTATGCAGCCCTTCAGCAACGCGGCCACGATGTCATCCAGGTTCGACGATCCTGTCGTCGAGTCGCCGACGATGATCGATGGGCGGATGATGCGTGTGGAGAAGCCGCGTGCGCGGGCCTGCCTGCAGAGCTGCTCCGCAACCAGCTTGGACTTGGCGTAGCCCAGGGACAGGTCATGGATAAACGGCAGCATGTCTGTGTCTTCGTCCACCGTGGCTGGTCCGCCAAACGCGTAACACACCGACAAGCTTGAGAGACACTGCACGGACTTCGTTCGAACAGCAGCCGCAAATCGAAGCACTTCGATGGTGCCGGCGACATTGGTCTCGCGCAGGGCCGCGTACGGCTGCACCCAGCTCACGTCGCCGGCGGCGTGGTAAATCGCATCGATCGTTCCGGCGAGCCGGTCATACTCGGCGCGAGGCAGGCCCAGCAACGGCGCGGCGACGTCGCCCATGACGACGGCGACGCGATACTGGTTCGCAGGCTTCCATAGTCCGTATCGTGCCAGGTTGCGCTGAAGGCGAGCCGCCCCTGCGTCCGGCGAGGCGCCCCGCACCAGACAGTGCACCTGTGCGTCAGTGGATCGACACAGTTCATCAAGCAGGTAAGCCCCAACGAATCCCGTCGCACCGGTGAGCAACACGTGTCGCGCAGGCCGCAACGGCACACCGGCCGGCAGCTCGATGTCGGCGGGCAGCTCACAGTCAGCTGCGATCAGCGCGCGTTCGTGGATCTCGGCTGAACCTGGCGCACTGAGGGCGCCCATGGGATCCCGCTGGATCCGTTCGATCGCCTGAACGAGCGCGTCAAGAGTCGCGTGCTCGGCGGTCAGCCAATCCGGCAGCGGACACCCCGCGGTGCCCTCAAGCGCGGCCACCAGCTCCAAACCGCTGACAGAGTCCAGTCCGTACATCGTCAGCGGCGCGTCCGATGTAATCGCGCTGGCGGGCACTCTCAGAATGCCGGCAACAGTGTCACGCACGCGATTGGGCAGTGACGCGCGCGCCACATCAACGACGGCCGGCATCAGACCAGACCCTCGGCGGGGCCACGCCACAACGCGATCACTGGAAGCCGTCCGGCGGTGATGGCCAGCCCGGTATCGGCGCGCCGAAGCTTTCCGCTTGTCGTCCTCGGAATCACACCCGGTCCGACAAGGGCGACCGTATGCAGTTGAATGCCATGGACGGAGGCCACGGCCGTTCGCAACGCGGCCATCCGGTCGTCAGAGAACGCGGGCACGGCGCGGCGTCGGGGATCCACTTCAGCGACCAGCGCGACCCAGTCGCCGGACGCATCCGCGCCCACCGACACGGCGGCGACGGCACCGGGTCCGATGGCACCGTCAGACTGCTCGGCCGTTGCTTCCAGATCCTGCGGAAAGTGCTTGACGCCGCGAACGATCAGGACATCCTTCATCCGGCCCGTCACCATCAGCCCCTCCGCCGTCAGGTAGCCGAGGTCTCCGGTCCTGAGAAACGGCGCCGACTCCCCTGCCATTCGTGCGTGGAACGTCCGGTGCGTCTCTTCGGGGCGCTGCCAGTACCCGTGCGCCACGCTCCGGCTGGCGATCCAGATCTCGCCGGTCTCGCCGGCAGGCATCGGTTGACCCGACACCGGATCGACGATGACGACGCGTGTGCCGCCTTTGGGAATGCCACAGGAGACCACTCCAGCTGAGCGTCCGTCCCAGGTACCGCCGGTGACAAACAGAGTCGACTCGGCAAGGCCGTAACACGGGATCCAGGCGTTCGGTGAAAAGCCCTGGGCCGAAAACGCCGACGTGAAACACGCCAGTGTTTCTGCGCGCACCGGTTCGGAACCGCTGAAGGCCTGGCGCCAGCAAGAGAGATCGAGGGACGCCCGATCCTCCGGTTGCACGCGGCGGGCGCACAGCTCGTACGCGAAGTTGGGTGCACCACTGCGCGTCGCTCGGTACCTGCTGATCGCGGCCAACCACCGGACGGGACGCTGCAGAAACGCAGCCGGCGACATCATGTAGGCGGGAGCCCCGCTGAACGCCGGCTGCAGGACGCCTTCGATCAATCCCATGTCGTGCGTCAACGGCAACCATGTGACTGACGCACTGTTGGTATCGTTGGGCACCTCCTGGTAGCCGTACATCAGGTTGTGGATCAGATTGTCGTGCGTCACGATGACCCCCCTCGGCTCACCGGTGGATCCGGACGTGTACTGCAGAAACGCGACCGTGTCGCCGGCGATGTGCGGCGGCTCCCACTCAGGTACATCGCCGCCTTCGGTGGCTCCCTCGTTCGGCAACGCATCCACGGGGACGACGGGACACCCGAGCGCGTGTACACGGTCGACCGACCACCGCGCAAACGCCGTGGTCGTCGTCAGGACGACCGACGGAGCGGCGTTGGTCACGACTGCGGCCAGACGATCGGTCGCCCTGTCGGCTCGGGACGTTTGCGGCAAAGGAACGGGTACTGCAATAACGCCGGCATAGAGGCAGCCGAAAAACGCCGGCACGAAGTCGAGTCCCGATGGAAACAGCAACAGCGCGCGGTCGCCCGGCGATGCGCACGACGTGAGCGCCCGGGCCACGGCTCGACTCCTGCGATCGAGTTCGACCCACGTCAACCGCTCGCGCATTTCCTCACCGTTGTGCAGGAAGAAATACGCCGGGTCATCGGCTTGCACCGACGCCCGGTGGCGCAGCATCTCCACCAAGGTCGTGCCCGTGAACGGCCGGCCGCGCGGGTCGTCGGCACCACGCGGTTGCCGGTCCTCGCGGTTCCAGGCGACGAACAGATCGCGCACGGCCGCCGCGTTCCTCGCGGCGTCTGCAGGCTGCCAGTCGCGCGTGTCGATTGCGGGCTTGACGTACACGGTGACCGTCCCGGGCCGCGCATCGACGCCTCGGCCAGGGTCGAGGTCCTTTGGAATGGAAAAATACAGCGGGACGATCGGCACGCCCAGACTCGTCGCCAGATGGAACGCGCCTTTGTTGAACCCGCCCGTCTCGCCGGTCGTGATCCGGCCGCCCTCCGGACTCAGGAACACGGATTCGCCGGTGCGCCGCAAGATGCGATCGGCCCTCGCGAAGATTCGGGCGCGATCGGCGGGGCGTGTCTGTGGCACCGTGAAGAACGTCCCCATCAGCGCGGCCAGCACACCCAGGGGTCCGTACCATTTGAGAAAGCCGCTCAAAAAGAACCGCGTGTTGGGCATTCCCAACGCCACCAGGACGATGACGTCGATCGTCGACGTGTGATTGGCGATGTACACGCATTGCCCGGAAGGCCACGGGGCCTCATGCTGCACTTCCAGTCGGATCCCCCACAGACGCAAGATGAGCCGCGTAGCCACACGACAGCCACCCGTGTAGATGCGACGCGCCTGGAACGCGGTCACAACAGCCAACGGAAGCAGCACCAACGCCGCGACGCTCATTACCGCGATGGTCATCACTAACAACCACCGTGTGCGCCAGGTCATGACACGACCTTTCGACAGATCACGGTCTGCATCGCGAAGTTGACGTGTTTGAGGAGCGGGACCACAGGCAGGAGCAGCACCTGCCCGGCGAGATAGGCCCACAAGCCCTTCTGAAGATTGAGGCCGCGCCCTCGAAGCACGGTGAACGCCGCGCCGCAAAACAGGTAGAAATAGGGGGGGAACGCCCCGTAGGGCAGATACTCGACGACCTCGAATCCGGCCTGCTCCACCATGCGAACGAGCCCGGTCTTGTCGTAGAGCACGGTGTGTTGCGGCGCCTGAAGGCCAGGCCAACGATCCTTGAACCACCGGAACGACACGCTGTCGAGCCGCGGCACCTCGATGACCAGATGACCGCCAGGCGCAAGCGCGTGTCGCGCGTGCTCCAGTGACCGTCGTGGATCGTAGTCATGCTCCAGGAAATGCCACATCGTCACCAGGTCGAAGCGGCCGGTGCCGACGGCCTGGTCGTAGAACAGGCCGTGATGAAACTCCACACCCTGAAGGCCGGGATGTGCCGACAGGTCGACAAAGTCGACGCCGACCACCGTCGACGCACGGCGCTCCCGTACGTGCGAGAGGAAGCCGCCGGCGCCACACCCAACATCGAGGACCGATGAGGCGGACCGAAGCGCGCCGACACGTTCGACGATGTTCAGCTTGGCGCGATCGAGTGACCCCATGACCCAGTTGAAAAACGGGGTCAGCACGCCCCACGAGGTTCTGCGGTGCGCGATGTATCCGTCACCGTAGTAGCTCTTGACCTCTTCCAGAGTGAGGCGCGGCGCCTGATACGCAAGCCCGCAGTCCGTGCACCGCACGAAGGTGAACCGCCCGGGCCGTCCCGTCAGGTCATCGACGGCGCTGATGAATGGGTGGGCTGCCGTGCAGCCACAGAGATAACAAGGAACGGTCTCGAGTGTCATCGCAGCGGTGGTCATGTCAACGCCCTTTTCGCAATCGCGCGAGAGAACCGGTTGTGGAGGTCTTCATACACGCACGCGCCCGCGTAGGCGACCAATGCGGCGATCGCAAGGAGGCGCGGACGCACAGGTCCCGTGGCGATCGAGACGATCGCGACGCACGCGGGGTACTTCAGGAGGAGGACAAAGCTCCACGCGCCGTCCGGGAGTTGCGTCCGGACCTGCCGATACGCGACGTGGGCCGCTGCCATGAGGGCGCCCAATCCGATCGCGGCGCCGACCTGCCCCATCGTCACCAGCACGGCCAGCGCCGCGATCCCCAGCACGTGTCGAAGGCCGGTAAACACCGACAACGGCGCCTTCGGCAGGATCCGTTCTGGATGAGCTCGACGGTCATCCTCGCGGTCTTCAAGGTCGTCCCACACACGAAACAAACAGATCTGCAACGCCATCACGACCGCGGCGACAGCTGTCGAGGCGTCGAGGATGGCGGCCCCGGCCCACCACCCGGCCGCTGCGAGAAGCCCGATGACAGGTCCGAATACGCGCAGCGGCAACCGCTGCCGTGCATACGCCAACACGGCAGCTCGTGTCGTCATCATGGCTGCGCTCCCACCAGGCACGTACCGCGATCGCCGTCGACGGTCAGGACGACGCCGTGTGCGATGCGGCGGGTGGCATCTTTGACGCCCACCACACATGGCAGACCGAACTCCCTCGCGATGATGGCGCCGTGCGAGAGCATTCCGCCACGCTCGATCACGAGGCCGGAAATGAGGCAGAACAATGGACCCCACCCGGGATCGGTTTGTCGGGTCACGAGCACGGCGCCAGGCGTCAGGCGGTTCGATTCGCCGACGTCACGAAGGACTGCGGCGGCCGCGGTGACGCGGCCGCCGCACGCGCTCGTCCCCTCAAGGAGTGCGCCCAGCGCGCCGCCGGCCTCGTCCGGATCGAGCGACGATGCCTGTGGTGCAATCGAGGCGTCCAGAGGCAGGTAGTCGGTGTCGCCAAGGCGCAGGGTGTCTGGCGGCTGCATCGCCGACAATTCGGTGTGTTCTGCCCGTCGACGATCGATGAGCGCCGACACGCGGTAGGGGAACATCGCGCGCCCCGATCCCAGTTCGTCGATCTCCTGCCACGTCAACATGAACACGTCGTCTCGCTGCTGCAGGAGTCCGGAAGACACCAGTCGGTCGCCGATGCGCAGAGCGATCTGACGGCACCGCGTGTAGAGCAGCGCCTGTTTCAAGCGTGCGCGTTCGCGATACGCGACGGCACGCTGGGTCCATGAAATCAGGCGCCACAACACCAACGCGCGCCAGGGGGAACGCCATGCGACGGTCCGCAGCAGCTGCGACTGTTCCGAGGCCCGAGCGGTCGCCTGGGCGGCGATCGTGTCTGCAGGTGGAACGCCATCGCTTTCCGCATACTGTTTCAATAAATCGATCACTGGCTCTGGTCGCTCCTGGAGGCTGGGCACGGTCAGCATCAATTCAGAGGACGAACGAAAGCCCCATTGGTCGAGAAAGTGATCGAAACGCGCCCGAAAGGACGCGAAACGAGCGTCGTGCGCAATCGCTTGACGAATCGTCTCGATCGGCGCGTTTCGAAAGAGCGCATGGAGATCCGAATCCGACCGGATGGCGCGTGACAGGTCCCACAGGAGCAAAGGGGGCGTACTTGATGGGACGCCTGGCAGGGCGCGCAGGAGCCGATTGTGCGTTCCTGGAGCGGCGTGCGCCAGTGACAGGGACCGCTCCAGCAACGCGTACGACAACATCGCGCCGGCATCGGCCAGCGAGGCATTCTTCCAACGGTGACAGCGGATGTCGAGGAATGCGTGCAGGTTCTGCAGCAGGTCCGTCAGGGACCGGCTTGCGATCGCGTCGTCCGTCGTCTGCGCGGCAAACGCGTCCGCTGTGCGCTCGAACATCGCCACCCGGCGCCCGAGCCTGAGGAATTGCCATGTGGACTGGACGGCGATACGGCCGACCTCACAGGCCTGTCCAAAACGGGACCGTCCGTCCATCCAACTCACCGCCCTGCTGGGTTGCGCGGCTGTTTCGTTCACGCCCACAAACACATTGAACGCGTTCGTGATGCGATCGCCGAACGGCGCCATGCGTAGCGTCGCGTGGATGTTGGTGAGGTGGTAGTACATCCGCGCGCCATGGACGCCGATGATCCCCCGGAGAAAGCGCTCCATCGACGCGACACGCCGACGCGAGAGACCGAAGGCGAGCGCGAGGTTGCGAAAGTAGTGGTAGTAGCCGAGCGACGCAATCGAATACAGGAGCGGAGAAATCGGCTCTGGAAAATTTTCGTTCACATTCGCGTTGGACCAGAGGACCACGGGCGAAGGTTTCGCAAGCGTCGTAATCGGCCGCGCCTGGACGATCCACACCTGGCCGCAGCCGTCGATGGCCCACTCGATGTCCTGGGGCGCGCCGAACGCGGTCTCAATGCGCAGGGCCAGCGCGGCCAGAGCGCGGATCCGATCGGATGTCAGGACCTTGTGCACGTGGTCCGCCGCGTCGTCGTCGAGCCGGGCCAGCGTCGTTGTGGTCAGGTCCGACCGATGGATCCGCAACCGGGCGGGATCGACAGACCCCGTGACCAGACCGTCGGCGAGGCCCTCACAGTACTCGACGATCATGTGTGACGCCTGCGCGCCGGCGGGATCCTGTGGATCGCGGGTGAACAGGACACCCGCAGCCACTGCCTGGACTTGACGTTGCACGATCACGCCCATGCCTGACAGCGCGGCACCACGAGCGGATCGATAGAAGACCGCGCGGTCGGACCAGTACGACGCCCACACCGTGCGTAGCGCCTGCGCGAGTTCGGCCGGAGTCGCGATGTCGAGTATTGAATCAAGTTGGCCGGCGAACGAGGCGGAGACTCCGTCTTCACCCACAGCGGAACTGCGCACCACCACAAGGCCCGTGCTCAATTGCCGATGGACGAGAGCGAGGATGCAATCGAGTTCCGGAGAGGGAGGTGCACCGGCGACCAGGGCACGGACAGCGCCGGCCTCAGCAGCGTCTGTTAAGCCGTTGATGCGCGTGCTGAGCCCCGTCGCCTCGACAAAGCGGTGAAACACGTCGGAGTCGATCACGAGACCCGCGGGCACCGGAACGCCAAGCGCCAGCAACCGTCCTAGTGCGGCGGCTTTGCCGCCAATGAGTGATTCGGGCGCAGCGTCTTCCAGCCCGTGTACGCCGCGGGGCCATGCGACGGTCACGCGGCCCTGGTCTTTCCGCCCAGCCTGAACACCAGCAGGCTGAAAGCTCCATGAACAAAGGGACCGACGCTGAGCACATACAACCATGTCAGCCACGGCACCGGCACGACGAGTGCGATCGCCACCATCATCCCGATCGCAGAATCCACGCGATCGAACACCGCAAAGACCCACCCACTCCACCGACCTGGCGCCGGTGCGCCTGGCGGCACAGCCAGTTGGCGCTTGAGAAACGAGTTCGGCAATTCGCCCGCCATGAATCCGATGCCCGCCCACACGCCGAGCCAGACGTATCCGACCGGCGTCAGCGACCAGACCGCCGGGGCTCCGCCATTCAACGACGCGCTCAATGCGGCGAGCCCGCCAAAGGCTACGCCTGCGGCGGGCACCATGACGACCAAGCCACGCACGGTCTTGTTGTCGCCCAACACACGGTGGCCGCGCCAGGTGGTGCCTCCATCGAGTGGCCACACCATGCGGCGGGAGACAGGCGTCGCCAGCCAGATGGACTGCGCCACGCCAGCAAGCGCGAACGCCACGACAATGAACACCGCGCAATCGGCAGCGTGAAGACCGTCGAGGGGCGTCATACGTCGAAACCCGATTCGTTCCGGCTCTGGAAGAGGAGAACGTCGCCAGGCACCGCGCGCGCGGCCGGCACCCATGTGCGCCAGCTCACCTGGTTGTCTGGAGAGAACGGCACGTCGCTGAGGCGGTACCCGGGGACAAACGGGTACATATGATGGAGCTCGTGCTGGTCGAAGTGCAGGGCAAGATGCGACATCCAGCGAGGCATGCGCAGTGATCTGGTGAACGGCTGTTGGGCAATCGTTGCGTACGGCTCCACAGACTTGCCGTGACTGTGGCCCATCGGGATGTGCGTGTGTTGGCTGATCAGCAGTACGTCTTCAACGACAAAAGCGAGCACGACCGCCACACCGATCGCTCGAAGCAGGGCTGCCGGACCGACCAGCCACGTGATGGCCACGTAGACGACCGCGAAACCCGCAAGATCCACCAGCAACCGGCGTCGCACGTCCGGCTTCGGAAACAGGCGCACAAGACGGAACGGGTTCCAGAAATTGTTCAGGCGGTACAACACCGAGAAGAGCGGAATCCAATACTTCCAGCAGAAGCGCACCAACCAGCGTTCCGGCGCCCTCAACGGCCTGGGCACCAACGTGGCCGTGGTGGGATCCATGTCCTGCCAGCCCGTCCACTTGTGATGCCGTTGGTGAATGCGCTTCCAGATAGCGAACGGAATAAGAGCAAAGAACCCGGCGAGATAGCCCGCCCATTGGTTCAGCCAGCGGTGTCGGAACAGGGTGGCGTGCCCCGCCTCGTGCAGGAGCAGAAACCACTGCACCAGACCTACGGCCAGCAGCACCTGACCGGTGGCCCACGATGCCCATGGTGCCTGAGCGGACAGCCCTATTCCGGCACTCGTCATGAATACGGCTAATGCCAGGTGCGCTACGCCCGTAAGGTCGGACGGACGCAGGTGAACGAGAGTGGAAGGAGGTGGCGCAGCGGCATGACGCAACATGGTGCCGGCAACGGTATGGCGGCGTCAGCACGAAGTCCTGTCGGAACGCTGAGGAATCCCTGAAATCATCCCGCGTCGGGTATTTCGTCGCCAACGCCTGCGTCCGCAGTGCGCCAACCCTCACAGGCTAGCGCATCACGGAGAGATACGCCCGCCAAGGGCCGATCGCGTCCCGGTACTGCCTCGCCATCACGCGGCTAATCTGGACGATGTGGCCGAGATCGTGGGCGACCCACGTTGAGAGCAGTTGGCGAAGTGTAACGGTGCCAAACTCGGGATGTTCGCCTGTCAGCGCGAGGTGGGCGTCGGTCAGATTCCACGCCGCAACGCGCTCCAGATTTTGCTCGCGAAGATGCGCAAATTCGGCAAGAAGGTCCGTCAGCGGCTGTCCCTGACTCTCGTTCAACTGTGCGAGTCGATCCAAAGGAGCAAACCGCCGTGAGGCACCCTGAGCAAGGATGATCTCGGCGCGCCGGATCCAGTCGACGCGTTCACAGTGATTCAAGTGTCCGATCACCACATGCGGGCTCCAGGTGTCGGGGCCGTCCGTCCCGTCTGTCCAACCAGGCGGCAGTCCATCGAGGAGGGCCGTGAGCGTCGCCGGCGTGCGCCTCAACACGGCCACACTGTCGTTCAAGTCAAACTCCATCCACACCTCGCATCTTCATGAGCGCGGCAGGCGGAAGGCCACCATCTCCGCTCCATTGCGCAGGAGCAGAGTATCGCCGACCACCACCGGATGATTCCACGTCTTGCCGTCAAGAGCTGGAACACGCGCGATTTCAGAAAACTTGTCAGGGGTGGCCGACACCAACGCGAGCTCACCTTCTTCGGAGATCACCAGCAGCACGTCCTCATCTGCGAGGAGCAGGAGCTGGCCGTTTCCATAACGTCCGCCCTTCCATCTGCGTGTGCCGTCCGTCAGATCGATGGCCGAGAGAATCGCGCCATCAAATCCGTACGCGTGCCCCTTATGCACGACGAGGTCGTTGAAGTAGGGCTTCAGGCCGTTGGACGTCCACCGCTCTTCGAGCACCCACACCCCAGCCTTGCGACTGATCGCCAGCCGCCGGGTTCCCATCCCGCCCGTTGCAGTAACCGCGTTGACGAGAATGTCGCCACTGTCGGTGACCGCAGGCTGGACGATGGGGCCGGGTTCCCATTCGTGTGTCCAGAGCACAGTGCCGTCCGCTGGCAGGACACTAATCGCACCGGGACCACCCAGCAGCACCACCTGTTCGACCCCATCAAACACAAACCGGTGCGGCGAACTGTAGCTGCCGCCGTATGAAGGACCCGTCCAGCGATGATCGCCCGTCGCACGATCGTACGCGGCCAACGTGCCGGCCGTCGCGACCACGACGACATCATTGATGATGAGAGGCGAACTGGAGAAACCCCAGATCGGAACCGATCGTTTAGTGTCGTCGGCGACCTGGCGCGACCAGATTTTCGCACCGGAGGCGGCATCCAGAGCGTTCAGAATGCCGGTGGCCCCAAACGCGTATACGCGACCACCGTGAATGGTTGGCGTCGCGCGTGGACCCGCGCCGCCGTTGGACTCCCAGAAGCGGACGGCATCCCGATATCCCCACACCGGCTCGCCGGTCGACATTCGATAACACGACACCATCTCATCGTCGCCGCGCTGTTCCTGGGTATAGAGCAGGTCGCCCTGCACCGCGAAGGAGGACCAGCCCGGACCAATCGGCCGTCGCCATAGCTGCGTCGGTGGTGATGTGGCCCAGTTGGTGTTGATCCGGACGCCGCGCACGATGCCATCGCGGAACGGGCCGCGGAAGCCGGGCCATTCGATCTCTCGCGCGACGGTGACCAGTGCCGCGTCAACTGTCGCAGGCGCTTCAGTCGCCGTGGGTTCCGGTACCACCGGCGGCGCCACAGGAGCGACGACCGGGGGCAAATCGCTGCCCTGAGCAAGCAACAGGTCTTCAGGGGTGGGCGTCCACCGCCAGTGATATTCGGGGCCGGATGCGGCAACACCCGCGGTTCTGAGCATTATCCACGGCACACAGGACACGACGATTGCGGTCGCAAGGACCACCCACCGGCTCACGCCGGAGCGTCGCGACATGAGCGCAGCGGCAATCACCAGCGCGAGGCTCCAACCGGGTACCGACGTGATGAACAACATCATGCCCATCCCGGCGCCTTGGATCGAGGGATCCGAGAGAATCTTTGTTGCGGTGAGCGCGAGGGCAATCAGCGCGAGTCCGGCCAGACGTTCGGCCCAGCTGAGCCCGGCAAAAAACAACCACCAAATGAGGACGCCAAGGCCGGCGACCACTGAGGCCAGAAGGCCGAACATGCCGAGCGGCATGCCAACGAGTTCGGTGTCTGGAAAGAGCACCGGCAGGCCGTAGGCCGCCGTCCACTGAAAGGCAACCAGGACGACACCGGGCCACAGGCGAATGGGCTTGTTGTTCATGTCAGGTCCATACGTGCGCGGCCGGGCAATTCGTTCCGGCTATCGTCACCGACCGGCAATGCAGGCGGCGACGTTGGCCTTGCAGTGTTCCATTGATTGAATCTCTATCTTCCGGAACTCCGTTGGCGCCGTTTCCGACTGAATCGCGATAAAGCCACCGGTCAACGGGGTGCCGTCCACCTTGATGGCCGGGTCGAACGGCGCCACGTTGCCTCCACCGATCTGGGGTTTGGTGTACTCCATCACCACTTCACCGTCCACGAAGTGGCGAATCAGCTCGTCGCCCAGCACCAGCACCTCCACGCGGACCCATTGGTCGCCGTGATAGGTCTTCGCCGTCGAATTCATGCAGTGCGTGGATCTCAGCTGACCACCCATCACGACGTTCGTGCCTGGCGTGCAGAGGTTCGCCGTCGACCTGACGCCGCCGCCGAGGCCCCCCAGGAACTGGACCTCGATCGAAATCGGAAAATCCTGGTCGCGCACCATTGTTTTGGGATCCTGCGCGTGCAGCATGAACCCGTTGTTGCGGACGGCCCATCCCAGACCGCGTCCTGCGGACGCCAGTTGCTCACCGACAAATCGATACTCGGCGGCGATCCGGTAGTGCGAATACGGCTGCGAGTAGAACAGGTGACCAAATTCCCCGTCGAAACCAGTCCACTTGTCGTAACTGACTTTGAGCACCCCATCCTCGACACGGAAGGTGTCGTGCAGGTTCACGCCGAGTTCGTGCTTGGAAAATTTGGGTGTCCAGCCGGTCAGGTCGCACCCGTTGAAGAGCGGGGTCCACGTCTGGGTCTGCGACAGAAGCGGGGCGACGAGCAGAACAACGGCGAGCAGGCGGGACAACATGGGCGCATTGTCGCTGATTTTGTTCACAACGAGACGTGGAGTTTTTGATCACCATGATGGTCATGAGGGACCATGAGGAAGACTGGCGTCACTGTGAGACGAGCGGGGTTGAGGTTGGTCTGCCCGGCGTTGCCGGGCATCGCGGTCGGAGAGAGGGTGCAACCGAATACTCCTCAGTGAAAGGAGCGGAGCATTCGGTTGCACCCTCTCTCCGACCGCGGCAGCCGCCGCAGGCGGCTGGCCAACCCCTCACCCTTCATGATCCTCATGACCATCATGGTGAAATTTTCCGTGTCTGCTGTGACACCTACTTCTTTTTGTAGAACGCTTCGATGGGCCCGAACGGGCCGAAGCGGTGTTGTTCGACGGGGAATGGATCACCAAATGGCGGATACGGTGAATCGGCGGGTTTGGTCGACCTGTCGGGATAGTCACTCGCCAGTTTCTCGTGACTCAACATCGGACGCGGCTGGGAGTTGATGAACGCGGCGACATCAAACGCCTGATCATCGGTCAAGTCCGGTTTACCGAACGGCATCTTTGCTTTGATGAAACGCGCGGCCGTGAGCACTCGTCCCATGCCGGCGCCGTTGTTGAAGGAATCGTCGCCCCAAAGTGGTGGGAACACATAGCCGCGTCGCGGATCGGTCGACGCGCGAAGACCGAGCCCATCCTTGCCGTGGCACACCAGGCAAAACTCCTCAAAGACGAGCTTTCCCGCTTCGAGTGAGGCGGCTCGGTTCGGCGTGCGGAATGGCACGGGCTCGTTGCTCAGTTTGGCGCGCGGATTCATCGCGACGTACTCCTCGCTGAGCGCCTTGATGTACGCGACCATCGCATTCATTTCGACGCCGTCGCGCGGAAGAACGCGGCCGTTCATGCTGCGTTCCATGCACCCATCGATGCGATCCTTGAGATCCGCCTCGCGCCCGTCGCGACCGGAGAACCGGGGATACTTCTGATACGTCTCGGTCAGTGACAACTGCCCCGGCAGCTCGCCCGCCTGCAGGTGACACGACCCGCAGTTGAGCCGGCTGCCGGCAAATCGCATCTCCGGATCTGGATGGTCCGGACCAATCAGCACAGATGTCTGCGCAATCAACCGTCGACCGTACTCAGCCGTGGCCTCCGCCTGCACGACACCTTCGTGGTTTCCGCGATCGCGCACCAGAAACAGTGTTGCTGCCAACGCGGCAGCGCCAATAACGCCGGTCACCGTCAGCGCAATGGTCCAGGCAGACGAGGGATGGGCAGGGGAGGGGTCGTTCATGGCTCCTTCCGATCGTAGCGTCGAATCTGTTCAACGAATAAAAACTTCGGCGCTTCTATCTTCGCTCGTAGTGATGGACTCAGGACCCACGCGGCCACAAAGCAAGTAGTGAGGGCCAACACTGCGTACACGAGGAGGTCGGGAATCACTGTTGTCTCCTCTGGTCGCCGGCTTCAAAGAACCGACGGACGTGGTGCGACACCGCCGCCATGTCCTCCCGGCTCAGCCTCCCGCCCCAGGCGGCCATCATCGAGCCGGGAATGCCTTGTTCGAGCACCCCGATCACGCCGTGGAAAGACATCTTCTGGGTGCGCAAGTTCGTAGGGGGACGCGGCAGAGAATTCGCGGCTGAACCGTCACCATACCCATCGGCGCCATGGCACTGCGCGCAGTTGGCGGCATACACGCGGGCGCCCCGTTCCGCCGCATCGGGCGCGGGCCGTTCACCAATACGGTCGTGCGGCAATACGTTCGTTGGAAACTGCACATGCGAGATAAGAAGGTCGAGGTCATCCAGCGTGAGGTCGCGCCACGCCGGCATGGCGGTGCCGGGCACGCCGTGCCACAACGCCTCGAGCAGTCGTCCGCGCGTGTACCAACGATCCGCCAGAGACGTCGGCGCGGGCATCAGGCCCTTCCCACCAGGGCCATCCCCACGCATCGTCGAGCCATGACACGACGCACAGTGGCGGATGAAGAGCTCCGCGCCTCGCGCAGCCCGTGTTTCGTCGCGTGGAAATGGACTGGTCGCGTCCGGCAACTGCGGCAGGCTGCCGGCCCTTCGTCTCGACGCGGGATTCACGACGACCTCAGAGGTCGTTCCCTCTGAGGCGAGGAGTCGCGCGCGCCCGAGTGTCTCCAGGTACGCGACCACGTCGCGCGCAGACTGCTGCGGCTTGTCAGCCGCGCCATCAAACAGCCACGGGTACCCCGGCATCACAGACTGCGAGACGACCAGACGCGGATTGTAGAGGTGTACGAGGTGCCAGTCTTCTGAGCGAGTGCCTGACGCCCTGGAGAGATCGGGTCCGATCCGGCGCGTGCCCAGCATGTGCGGCACGTCGCGACGGCTTTCCCACGACAGCGTCGGCGCGCCGAAGCGTGCCTGGTCTGCGGTCGTGAACCGAATCTGTTGCGTGTGACAATAGCCGCACCCTTCGCGTGCATAGATTTCGCGACCACGTGCTTCGCTGGCGGTGAGTACCATGGCGGACGCGGGTGCAAATGCGCGCGCCTGTTCCTCGAGTACCCGGGCAGGCCAGACACCGAGCCAGGCGACCGACATCACGAAAAATCCGACACCGGCCACGAGTGCCGAGAGATACGCCATGCGCAGAGGTTTCATGCGCTCACCCAGGGATTTCGCGGACCGGTCAACAACCCCTGCAGGAGGTCAACAAATCCTCCCAGCACGAGAAGACCCGTCGCTGACCGAACGATCCAGGCGTGGCGTGAGGCGACAACCGACTCGATCCATGGCGCACCGGACTGCCAGTACTGCGCCTGCACGAGCCCCGCCATCGTCAGGTCCGTGACCATCAGCACGACTCCGGCAAACAACAACCAATAGGCACGACGCACCGCCCGCTCGTTGAAGCGGACGCCAGGAGTGCGCTGCCAGGCGTGGATCAACCCGCCGGCCGCCGCAAAGGTCGCGAAGCCCAGCATCGCGAGGTGCGAATGCCCGATCACCCAGTCGGTGAAATGTACGACTTGATTCACCGACATGAACGCCTGCAGTGACCCCTGCACGCTGACGATCAGGTAGAAGATCGTCGACATCACCACGAACCTGAGACCGATATCCTTCGGAAACGCGCCTGCTCCATGCAGTGACAACAGCAGATTGCCCACGACCAGCACGACGGTCACCCCCAGCAGGGCTGATGCCGTGATCGCGGTGAACTGCGCGGACATCGGAATTACTGAAAAGACGTAGTGATGCGTGCCGTTCAACGGATACAGGAAGAACAGCAACCAGAAACCAAGCATCGACAGAAAGTGGCTGTAGATCGGTTTGCCCGTCACCGCCGGGATCACGAAGTACAGGATCGCGAGCGCGAGCGGCGTGACGAATAACCCGATTGCGTCGTGAATCCACAGGCCGCTGAACGCCGCACCCCCAGCTCCAGGCACGAACTCCGGAACAATGTTGCCCATCGGGTAGGCGAGGGCGGTGAAGGTCAGTGCGCCGATGACGTACCAGCTGGACACGTACAAGGACTCAAGGCCTTGTGAAAAAAAGGGCGGTACAAACTGCACCACCGCCATGAGGATGCCGAGCGCGACGAAGGCGTCGATCACGAGGGGAAACTCGGCCCATTCGAGCGGCTGACTCACACCGGCCAGCACAAGCGCCCATCCGGGGATCATGACGACGAGGTTCCAGAGACCGAAGAGCCAGAACCCGAGCCGAGGACTGGTGACGCTGCGACCGGTCAGGCGCGGGACGGCATGATAGAGGAACGCAAAAAACGCGTTGGCGAGCCAGCCCAGCATGATGCCCTGTGTGTGGGCGTAGCGCAGACGCCCCCAGCTCAGTGCAGGCACACCGGCACCGAAGTCCGGCCACCAGAGTTGAATGGACGCGATCAGACCAAACAGAACAGACAGCAGCAGTGTGACTAGCGCGGCGATGCCATGCGCACGGACCAGACTCGTCTCTACACGCATGCGGCCGGCCTAGCCGACGTAGATCATGCTGTAGCCGTATTCCTGCGCGCGCGTGATGCCGACGACGCCGGCTGACAGGATGTGCGCATTGGCCACCATGTTCGATTCCAGCTCCTTGTAGACCGCCGCACGATCGCCGGACGGGCCGGCAATCTGACCGGCGTACAGCCCCGTTGCCAGTCCACACACGATGAAGTGGGCACCACGCTCCGCGAGCCTGTCCAGCGGTGGGCGTTCTCCCGAGTTGCTCGGATTCGAAGCCGGCGGACCAGGCTGCGTCTCGTGTTTGTAGCCCGTCAGTTCGACAAACACACTGCCATATTTTTTCCACATCGCGTTATTGAACGCGAAGGCGGTGGCGTCATGGCGCAGGACCAGCACGAGGGCGATGTCCGCATTCTCGAGTTGATAGCCGGTGCGATTGCCGTTGTAGACGTTGTTGGAATACCCGATGCCCTGCCCCGCACCCGCGGCCGAGGTGGCGTCGAGCACAATGCGATGCTTACCAGGAACGGCGTCGAGCCACGCGTCCTGCGCGTGGCGAGCGGGTCTGAAAGTCGTCGCCGCCGGCGTGGCCGGTGTCTGGCTCTGAGCGCCGAGATCGACCCCGCTGATCACAAGACCGGCGCCGACACCCGTGACTGCCCGCCCCATCCATGTGCGCCGATCAATACGTTCGTTGGCCATGACAAGTCCTCGACCGAAATCCTACCCGAGCGTGAATGATCCGGATTCTGCCCTCGCGTTCAGTGTACGACACGACGAGGACTCTGGCTGGGGCCGACAGCCCCAGGCTTAGGAATCGGGTCCCTCAGAATGATCGGGATCTGGAATCGTCACTTCGAGCGGATCGCCGGAAATCGCAGAGGCTTCCACGAAGTCAACGCGGTGCTTCTCTAAATTCTCCGCACCTTTGACCGGATCCCCCTCGAATTGCACGGCCACAGCCTACCGTCGTCCATTCACATCGGCATAACGCCAACCGTCAGCCGGCGGGCACGCGAGAGCGGGCCGAGGACGTCGGCTCCATTTGGGTGATAGCCTGCGCCGCGTTACGCCGCGAACGGAATAATCTCAAGTTCAGTCGAGTGATCGACCTTCGAAAACAATTCGTCCCCCGCCGCCAACACGGCATCAGTGATCAGGTATTCGTTGCACCCTTCGCATTGGGCGACCGGCAGGTTCTTCAGGATCACGATGGTCCGCTCGCTCAATTTGAATGGCAGGTCGGTTGTTGTCGATCGAAGTTTCGCGCCGCACACACGACATCTCATGATTGTGTCCTCCGTGTCTTCAGGTCCGGCGCCCACTCATCAGGATGCGGACGGTAGGCGGTGACGATGGTCGCCTGGTCGGCATCGACGTCGACCGCGAACAATACATGGAAGGCACCGGTTGGCTGAACGTCGGCGACCAGGTAGCTCGGGAGGTATTTGTCGTCTGGATACGATTCCACAAGTTCGTAACGCCCTGCCGCCGCCAAGATTTCGTCCCGACTGATGTGTCGACCGGCCAAGCGCATATTGACCTGGTACGTCCAGAGAAGCCTCCGACCCAAGATGCACGCGCGAATGAAGACGAGCGGATTCTCCGGCAGTTTTCGACCTGGCACCATCAAGCGGGACTGTCGCTCTTTCTGGATCTTCGCTCAAGCGGTCTAACGCACGCGCTCACCCGCGCCGGTAAGCGGCGCGCGAGCGACGCGGCGGCGGCGAGTGCAGTGCGATGTTGGGCTGCTCATCCCTCTTCCGTTTCGGTTCGTGGTTCTACTCGACCGAGCGCCTCGTCGGTCGCCAGGTCCAATTCAGACAACTCTTCAACCGTGAGCGCACGCACAA
>JBKJTD010000049.1:0-7717 GCA_046590915.1 Vicinamibacterales bacterium | reverse complement strand
AACGCGCCGCTCAAGGAAGACATGGCGCGCGCCGGCTGGTCGCAGGCGCCCGATGACGACGCGGCGGACATGTATCTGGAAGGACTCGCACGGCTCGAAGCGGCAGGGCTGCAGCAGTACGAGATCTCCAACGTGGCGAGACCGGGTCACCAGTCGCGTCACAACCTGAAGTATTGGCGGGCTGGCGACTGGTACGGCTTCGGGTGTGGGGCGCATTCGACCGTGGCCGGTCGACGGTGGAAGAATGTGTCGGCCACGAGTGAGTATGTCACCCGGGTCGGGACCGGACAGGCGGTAGCCGGAGCCATAGACGTTCTGAGTGAGCAGGAACGGATGGAGGAAGCACTTTTTACCGGGATGCGGCTCAACGAGGGCATACACAGGGAAGGTTTTGTCCATCGTTTTGGGGTGGAGCCCTGGGAGCGATACGGATCAGACCTGGATCCGTTTGTGCAATCAGGGAGGGTGTGGCACCAGAACGGACGTTTTGGGCTGACCCGCGAGGGCATGTTGGTGGCAAACGAGATTCTGTCGGTGTTCGTGTAGTCGTCACATCGTTGTTTGGTACGGTAGAGTAGGCGTTCCTTTTTGAACCAACGCCCCCAGTGGCGAGGAGGATTGTGCATGCGGTTGTTTAGTGTTTTTCCGGTCATGAGCCGGCGTACGGTGGTCGCGCTCGGCGTGACCGGATTGTTGACAATGGCTTCGGCCGCTCAGGCGCAGGAACCTCCGCCCGCGCAGCCCCCAGCCCAGGCGGCAGCTCCGGTTGTGGCTGACCCGTTCAAGTTTGACGGCGCGACGCCTGTGATGCTGATGATCACCGTCAAGGGTGGTCAGGAGGCGGTGTTCGAAGAGGCCTATGTGGCGATTCGCACTGCTCTCAATGCGAGCGCCAAGCCTGAGCTTCAGGCGCAGGGCAAGTCGATGCAGCTGATGCGTCTGACGGCTGAGTTGCCTGCCGGTCAGGCACGGCCGTACGTCGTGTTTCTTGATCCGCCCGTGGCGAATCAGAGCTACGAATTCACGCAGCTGTTGTACTACTCGGGCGCCTGGAAAGCGGATGACGTGGAAATCCGCAAGCAGATCGACGCGATCTTCGAAAAGCTCAAGGCGTCGGTGGAATCCCAGGGTATCTGGCCGCTGGCCCGCAAGTAGTTCTTCTGCAACTCACGTCAAGGACGTCATCGCAATCGCGGTGACGTCCTTGTCTTTTTTCCGGCACAATGGAACGTGAGATGAGACAGGCTCTGTTGATCGCGGCGTTACTTCTGATCGGTGCCACCTCGGCGATTGCCCAAGTCGTGGCGGCGCCACCCCCGCCTCCGCCCCAGGTGCCCGTCGTGGCGCAGCCGCCGACCCCCATGTCTGCGTCCGGCGTGCCAGTCGATTACCTGTTTCCGACCGGCTCCGGGCTCCTGATCTTCCACGTCAATCCCCTCAAGGTCGCCGACTTCGACGCCATCGTGGCTCGCATCAAAGACGCCCTGTCCAAAGGGGACACGGCCACGAGAAAGCTGCAGGCGGCCAACTGGCTGATTTACAAATCCGCCGAAAAACCCGGCGAGTCTCATGTGTATCTGTTCTTGTTCGATCCGGCCGTCACGGGAGCCAACTACGATCCCTTGCTGATGCTCGCCGAGGTTCTGCCCGCCGAGGTCCAGAGGATCTACGAACAGATGAAGACCGCGGTCCTGCGAATCGAGCGCATGGGCCTGACCAAGATGCGATAGGACGTCCTCAGAAGCTCGTGTTGACCCCCGCGTACACACGGTGCACGGTCTTCTCAATCGGTTCGCCGCGCAGCGTGAACAATCGGTAATCCACGCGTAATTTGATCGGGCCGAACAGGCCCATCTTGATCCCGCCACCAATATTGAACGCCGTGTTGGTTTCCTGGAAGTCGGCGCGCAGGTTCTCACGATAGAGTCCCACGCCGGCCGTCGCGTACACCTGAGCGCCCGAGGTGGGCGTCTGCACGATGGCGTTCACCATGCCCGTCCGCAACCGCGGCGCCAGGGCATCAGCCGTGTCTTTTTCAGAGATGTCGGAGTATTCGACCTCAAAACCCACGGCAATCAGACTGATCCCGAACGACACGCCCTTGGCGACGCGCGTCTCCGGACGATGCCCGACTCCAAGAAACGCCGTGATGTCGGCGGAGGCGACGGCAGGCGTGGCCGTCAGTCCGACCACGGCCAGCAGGCCCGTGGCCATCACTTTTCGCAAGATTCTCATGCTGGGCCTATCGGCCCAACCCCGCCAGTTCGCCAGCCCCGTGATATTTTTCTCTGGATGGACTTGCGACCGACCACCCAGCAGGAGATGCTTCGCCGCACCGTTCGCGAGTTTGCGGAAAGGGAAATCGGCCCCAACGTCATGACGTGGGACGAAGCCGAGGCCTACCCCCAGGAGCTCGTGCGCAAAATGGCCGACCTGGGCCTGATGGGTATCCAGTTTCCGGAAGGCTACGGCGGCGCCGGGATGTCGGCGATTGAATACTGCATCTGTATCGAGGAACTCGCGCGGGTGTGCCCGTCGGTCTCGCTTTCCGTCGCGGCGCACAACGGACTCTGCACCTCCCACATCTTCATGTTCGGCACCGAGGCGCAGAAGCAGCAGTACGTGGTGCCGCTGATCAAGGGCGAGTACCTCGGCGCCTGGGGACTCACCGAACCCGGCGCCGGCAGTGACGCGGCTGCCATGCGCACGTTTGCGCGGCGCGACGGCTCCGATTGGGTCATCAACGGCGCCAAGCAGTTCATCACCCACGGCTCAGTCGGCGGCGCCATTGTCGTGATGACCGTCACCGACAAGGCCAAAGGCCACAGGGGCATCTCGGCGTTTGTGGTGCCAATGGGCACCAAGGGAATGCGCGCAGGCAAGAAGGAACACAAGCTCGGCATGCGCGCGAGTGACACAAGCGAAGTCATCTTCGAAGATTGTCGCGTGCCGGCAGACGCGATGGTGGGCGAGGAAGGGCAGGGATTCATCAACACCCTGCAGGTGCTTGACGCGGGCCGGATCGGCATTGCGGCGCTGGCCGTTGGCTTGGCGCAAGGCGCGTATGACTGTGCCCTGAAGTATGCGAAGGAGCGTCGGCAGTTTGGACAGCCCATCGCCAGCTTTCAGGCGATTCAGTGGAAACTCGCCGATATGGCGACGCGTATTCAGGCCGCCAGGTTGCTGACCTATCGAGCGGCGTGGATGAAAGACCAGGGCGTCGTGCGCACGGGACGCGAGTCGTCGATGGCGAAGTTGTACTCAAGTGAGATCGCGGTGCGCGCGGCCGAAGAGTCCGTGCAGATTCACGGCGGCTACGGGTTCATCAAGGACTATCCGGCGGAGAAATTTTTCCGCGACGTGAAACTCTGCACGATTGGCGAAGGCACCAGCGAAATTCAGCGGCTCGTCATCGCCCGTCAGTTGTTGGGACGATAGGCCGGCTGTGAACGCACCAGCCACGCTCTCCGAACGACTGCTCGCCGGCGACCCGCGGGCGATCGCCAGAGCCATCTCCCTCATCGAAAACGAGTCCCCGGACGGCGCCACACTCATTGGTCGCATCTTCCCAAAGACCGGCCACGCGTATCTCATCGGCATCACTGGACCGCCAGGTGCCGGCAAGAGCACGCTCGTCGACAAGATCACCGCGGAGCTGCGCAGGCGCGGCAAGACCGTCGGCATCCTGGCGGTGGATCCGACAAGCCCGTTCAGCGGCGGCGCCATTCTGGGCGACCGCGTGCGGATGCAGGCGCACGCGGAAGACGAAGGCGTCTTCATCCGCAGCATGGCGACTCGGGGGCACCTCGGCGGCCTGGCGCGCACCACCGCTGAAGCCGCCATCGTCCTCGACGCGGCCGGTTACGACGTCGTCATCATCGAAACCGTTGGCGTCGGTCAGGACGAAGTCGACATCGTTCGCACCGCCGACGTGTCGGTGGTCACGCTGGTACCCGGTACCGGCGACGAGGTGCAGGCGCTCAAGGCCGGCATCATGGAGATCGCCGACATCTTCGTCGTCAACAAGGCCGACCGCGAGGGTGCCGACCGGACGGCTGCTTCGATTGAAATGATGCTGTCGCTCGACGATGCGATGAGCGAGGGGTGGAGACCGCCCGTCATGCGCACGGAGGCGACGGCCAGTCGCGGGATTTCCGAGCTCATCGACATGATCGATCGATTCCGCGAGCAGTCGGTGGACACCCTCGGCGCGCGCCGACGTGCCCGCGCCGAATGGCGGCTGCGCGAAATCCTCGGCCGCAAGTTCATGCTGCACCTGGAGGCCAACGTCTTCGGCCCCGGCGAGTTTGGCCAGTGGCTCGATCGCATCTCCGCGCGCGAAGTGGATCCGTACGGCGCCGCCGATCAGGTCATGGCCCGCGCCCTGGGAAATGAGCTCGGAGGCGATTTCGTGGTGAACCAGCCGAAATCGCCTCCGAGCTCATTTGTTGCCGGGATCGATCACGTGGGCATTGCGGTCGCTGATGCCGAGGCATCGCTGAAATTCTTGACGGGCGTGCTGGGGCTGTCGTCCGACGAGCCGCAGGACGTCAAGGGCCAGAACACCCGCGTGCGGTTTGTGAACACCGGCGACGCGAAGCTGGAACTCGTCGAATCACTGGCCGCCGGGTCGCCCATTGGGACCTATCTGGAGAAATACGGACCAGGCATTCATCACGTGGCTTTGCGCGTCGCCGATATTCACGCGGCGATCGCACACGTGAGTGCGGCTGGCGTGCGGATGATCGACAAGGAGCCACGCCGGGGCGCGCATGGGTCGCTCATCGCCTTTGTGCATCCGGCGGACACCCACGGTGTGTTGTTTGAACTGAAGCAGCCAAAGGCTGACGGCGAGGGGCACTAAGATGTTGCGCCTCGGAGACTTCGAGCTACACAGCCTTACCGACGGCACCTTCCGCCTCGACGGCGGCGCCATGTTCGGCGTGGTCCCGAAGACCCTCTGGTCAAAGCGGACCCAGCCTGACGACAAGAACCGCATCCCGCTAGGACTGCGACCGCTCCTTGTTCGCGCGCACGGCAAGAACGTGCTCATCGACACGGGCATCGGTGACAAGATGCCGTCAAAGCTGGTCGACATCTACGCGATCGACCGGACGACGCATCTCGACCACTCCTTGGCGGGCATCGGCCTGTCCGCCGACGACATCGACATTGTGATCGCCACGCACCTGCACTTCGATCACTTCGGTGGTTCGACGATGGGGGAGGGGGAGACGATCGTGCCGCGCTTCAAGAACGCGCGGTATCTGATTCGACGCGGCGACTGGGAGGATGCCACCCATCCGCACGATCGCAACCGCGCGAGTTATCTCCCCGAGAACTTCCTGCCGCTCGCCGATGCCGGCGTCATTGACTTCGTGGACGACGATGGAGAGGTGATGCCTGGGATCAGTGTGTGGCGCACCGGCGGTCACGCGATGTTCCATCAGTGGATCCGGATCGAGTCGCAGGGCCGGGTCGCCGCGTACGTCGCCGATCTGATTCCGACAATCGCGCATCTGGACGAGCCGTGGATCATGGGCTACGACCTGTATCCGATGGACACGCTGCAGTACAAACAACGCTTCATCCGCGAAGCCATCGACGGCCAATACGTCGTCTTTTTTGAACACGACCCCGCGCTCGCGGCCGGCATCATCCGCGAACACGACGGCAAACGCTCCATCGAGCCAGTGATTGTATGAACCCCACCCACGCCACTCACGCCACTCACGCCACCCACGCCACCAGCGCCACCCACCCCTCCCACGTCCGCATCGGCATCATCGGCGGCTCCGGCCTCTACGACATGGCCGAGCTCACCGACCGTGAAGAGCGCGTGATAGACACGCCCTTCGGGGCACCGTCGGGGCCGTACATCCTCGCCACGCTGCGGGGCCGACGGGTGGCATTCCTGGCGCGCCACGGCGAAGGGCATCGGTTGACGCCATCGGAGTTGAACTATCGCGCCAATATCTTCGGGTTCAAGATGCTTGGGGTCGAGTGGATTCTCTCCGCGAGTGCCGTCGGCAGCCTCCGGAAGGATTTCAAGCCTCTCGACCTCGTTATCCCTGATCAGTTCTACGACCGTACGCGTGGACGGATCAGCACCTTCTTTGGTGACGGCATTGTGGCGCACGTGGGGTTTGCCCACCCGTTCTGCGGCCCGCTGAGCGGCATTATGGCCAGCGCCTCGACAGATGCACACGCGACCGTGCATGTCGGCGGGACGTACGTGTGCATGGAAGGGCCGCAGTTTTCGACGAAGGCCGAATCCAACAGCTATCGCGCGCAGGGCTTCGACATCATCGGCATGACGAACCTGCAGGAAGCCAAACTCGCTCGTGAGGCGGAGATCTGTTACTCGACGCTCGCGCTGGTGACCGACTACGACTGCTGGCATCCGGATCACGACTCGGTGACTGTCGAGATGATCATCGCGAACCTGACCCAGAATGCCACCACCGCGCAGCAGGTGATCGCGCGTGCAGTTGAACAGTTGCCCATCGACAGACACTGCGAGTGCTCGCGCGCACTCGCGACCGCCATCATCACCAGGCCCACCGCGATCCCGGCGGCGCGCAAGGCCCTTCTTGAACCGCTGGTTGGAAAATACCTCTCATGAATATCATCGTCACCGGCTCGATCGCGTTCGACTACCTGATGTCGTTTCCCGGCAAGTTCACTGAACATCTGTTGCCGGAACACTTTTCGCGGGTGAGCCTGAGTTTTCTCGTCGACACGATGGATAAACGGCGTGGTGGCTGCGCGCCAAATATCGCGTACACGCTGGCGTTGCTCGGCGAAAAGCCGATGCTGATGGGTACAGCCGGACAGGACTTCAACGACTATCGCCTTTGGTTGGACGCGGCCGGCATTGACACGACGCTCGTGAAAGAGGTCGACGGCAAGTTCACCGCCTCATTTTTCTGCAACACCGACGAGGCGAACAATCAGATCGCGTCGTTCTACACCGGCGCCATGGCGCATGCCGCCGAGCTGTCCTTCCGGACGGTGCCCCGACCTGACCTGGTCATCATTTCACCCAACGACCCGGCGGCGATGGTGCAGTACGCGAACGAGTGCCGAACGCTCGGCATCAAGTACATGTTTGACCCCGGTCAGCAGTGCGCGCGCATGAGCGGCGATGACATTCGCGAGGGCATCGTCGGTGCGGCTCTGGTGATTTGCAACGACTATGAGTTCGAGTTGATCCGGCAGAAGACCGGCCTCGATGAAAACGACGTGCTGGCACTGGCCGGCGTCCTGATTGTGACCAAGGGCGAACACGGGTCCTCAGTGATGCAACCGGGCTCACAGATCGATGTTCCTGCGGTCACACCGTCGCGCATCGCGGATCCCACCGGAGTGGGTGATGCCTACCGTGGTGGGTTTATGAAGGGCCTCGCCCTCGGTGCTGGATACGACGTGTGCGCGCAGCTTGGAAGTGTCGCGGCGACGTATGCGTTGGAACATCTGGGCGGCAGCAGCCATGCGTATACGCGCGCGGAATTCACTGCGCGGTACGAAGAGCACTTCGGCGCGCTGACTGTCACGCTGTAAGGGAAGATGTGGCGCGTCTGCTGATCCTCGGCGCGCTGGCCTGGCCCGCGGTGCTCGGTGCCGCGTGGTGGGATCGCGCCGCACATCCTGGCGGGACCCACAGCGTCTGGTCGGCTGTCGTCTACATGGCAGCGGGGCGCGTGTGTCACCAGCA
>JBKJTD010000458.1:0-4317 GCA_046590915.1 Vicinamibacterales bacterium | reverse complement strand
CCTGGCCGGACGGATGCGCAGCGCGGACGAGGTCTCCGCCCAGTCGACACCGCTCGCGGCGCCGCAACCGCGGCCCGCCCCCACAACCCCTCAAGGGCTGCCCGACCTGACCGGCATCGCCGAACGCGCGGTCAGCGCGGTCACGAGCATTTCGTCGACCCAGATCGTCCGCAATACGTCCCCATTCGCCGACGACCCGATCTTCGGCCGCATCTTCGGTCAGGACATCTTCGGCCCCCAGCGCTCCCAGAGCCTCGGATCGGGCGTCATCGTCTCCGCAGACGGCTATGTGCTGACCAACAACCACGTCATCGGTGACGAGCGTGGTTCGGTGCGCAGTGAAATCAAAGTCGCGCTGCCGGGCGGCCGCGAGTATGACGCGAAAGTGATCGGCGCGGATGAGCCGACCGACCTCGCACTGCTTAAAATCGACGCCACGGGCCTCACGCCGATTGCCTGGGGCGACTCGAGCAGGCTACGCGTCGCCGAATGGGTGCTCGCCATCGGCAACCCCTATCAGTTCAACCAGTCCGTGTCGTTGGGCATTGTGTCTGCGCTGGGGCGAAGCGAGCAGGCGTTTGTGGACTTCATCCAGACGGATGCGGCGATTAATCCCGGCAACTCCGGCGGCGCGCTGGTGAACAGCCGCGGCGAACTGGTCGGCATCAACACCCAGATCTTCACGCAGACCGGTGGCTATCAGGGCATCGGCTTTGCCGTGCCCTCCAACCTCGCGCGCGCGGTCATGGAGGACTTCATCAAGTTTGGCCAGGTGCGCCGGGGCGCGATCAACGGCCTCTTCCAACTGCAGGCAATCACGGCCGAGCAGGCACGCAACGCCGGCCTGGCCACGGTGCCCGGCATCTTTGTGCGCACGCTGTACCGCAACTCCGCTGCGGACCGCGCGGGCTTCAAGCCCTACGACATCATCGTGTCGGTGGACGGCACCGAGGTCACCGACACCACGCAGTTCTATCGCGTGGTGGCCGCCCGCCCCATCGGCAGCACGGTGAAAGTCGACGTCGTGCGCCGCGGCAAGCGCCTTACGCTTGAAGCGCCGGTCGAACAAATGGCGCGGTGACGTTTAGCGTTTCGCGACGAACTGTGCGCGAAGATGGAAGTTGTACAGCCCCTTGTCCTGGGGCGGCTCAGACGAGATGTCCCACAAACGAGCCACGCTCCCGCGCGGCGCTTCGACCCGAAACTCCTCTTCACCAAGGCGGGAAATTGTCGCCCGGGACGTGCCGTCGCCGTGGATGGGCGGGGAGGACTCGCAGGCCCTACCAACGACCCGATGAAAAGCAGCACCGGGACGCCGAAGAACCATCCGTTGGCGAAGCCCTGCCCAAGAATGAGAACGGCGAACCCGGTCGGAACACCGACAACGAAGGCGCAGACCAGCGCGCCGACGATGCAGAAGGTCCACGTACGTCGAGCCGGATCGAGTGTGCTCATGGGTTAGGTCGCGAAGTGTAAGGTAGTCACCTGGAGGATTTCAAGATTCCAGCCCACGCGGCGGGAATCGATTGGGATCCGCCGAACGCTCGCGACGTTTACCGGCGATCTCCAGCGCCTCGTGGACTGGCTCACCGCGTGTCGCGTGACCCATGTGGCGATGGAAGCCACCGGCGTCGACTGGATCCCGGTCGCTGAGATCAGTTGGCCTCAGCGCCTGCGCGCCGAGGCAGCCGTCCGCTCCGTCTCGAGCGTGATCCACACCTCCCAGAAGCCGGCTTCGGCCGCGCGGTTGAGCTGTTCCCAATGGGGACTTCGCTCCAGGATCTCGTTGACGTAACGACGGCCGCCCATTTCGACGGCGATCATCTGGAGGGCCATGATGGCCCTGGACGCCGCAGCGAAGGTCGGCGCTTCAAAAGAAACCTGCCCGTTCGAGAAGTTAATTCCCGGGATCTCTCGCAGCGCCGCTAAATCGGCGGGAGGGACCGCACGTACGCCCGCTTGAACTGGTGTCACGGCACGCAGCGGTTTCATGTCGGGCAGGCGCTCGACAGCGCGCCTTGCGCTTGCGCGCAATTCGGCACGCACGAGTTCCACCGGGCGCAGCTCGACTGCTCGCGGCGAGATTGCCCGCTTTGTCACGACATACTCCAGCCAGGGCATAACAGCCAGCAGGTCATCGCGCAAACGATCGTCGCCTGAGACAAAGACCACCGGTGTTGCGGCATCGCCCCAGGAGTACGCCTCGAACTCGGCCTCCGATACTGCACGGCCGTTGACAATGCGTTCGATGCCGAACGTGGCGGTATGCGCCATGAATCCGCCGCTCCCTGTCTTCCCGTGCATGGCGACCATGACGACCGCGTCGTACACATTCAACTTCGCGCGCGGTGCATCATGGCGATGAAAGTGGTTTCGCACGCGTCGGTCAAGGAGCTCCGGCGGCAGGTTGAGTCCGGGATTGCCGCTGCCGTGCTGGTCCACCACATCAACGGTCCCAGCCCCGCCTTCAAACAGTCCGGCAATGACGGCGTTGACATCCTCAGCGAGTAGCTGCTGACCGGCCGCGTACTGCTCCGGCCACCACGCTGCAGCACTGCGCCAGTCGTCCTGGCCGGCCATCCCTTCCATGTCGTAACGCACGAGGACGCGAGAGCCGATTGAAGCCTCGACAAGCTGCCCTCTTACCTCAGGCGTCTGCGCGGACCGCGCAGCTTTACAACCGCCATAGGCCCAAAGTGCAACGACCAGCCAGCCGACCGTGACAGCTCTTGCGCGATGCATGTGACTCTCCACTCTAGCAGGCCCTGTCACGGAGTAGCCTCAGCACCGGGAAGGAGTCGCCGGCCCGTATCCGGGCGCGCGCGACAACCAGTGAAGCGTGTTGAACAACAGTTGAAGGTTGTAGGAGGCCCCCGGGCTGTTCATGCCGACCCGCTCACCTTTCGCGCTGACTAACTGCGCAGCGAACATCGCGGCTTCGCCGAACACTGCGATGCGTCCACGCCCGTGCTCGAGCACTGCGCCCTGGAGCCAGCCTTCCACCGAGACACGCGGCGTCGCATCATTAAACTGCCAGGCGCGCTCTGGCTGATAGGAAACTACCCCCTGTCCCAGGACCAGGAGCGGAGAGACGCAGCGGGCGCTCCCGAGCGCGCGGAAGGCCGACCCGGAGACGAAGGTCACCGCATGATCAACGCGCTCGCCCGCGTGCCGGCCGTTGGTGACCGGATGCGGACGCAAGGTCCCATCAGGGCGGTGGAACACGAGTGGGTCCCAATCCTCCCACACGATCGCAAAGCCGTTCAGGAACTCGATACCGAAGACCCGCGCCAGCGCGTCCACCGCGCCTGGGAACGGCATATGATCGGCGATGAGCAGCAGTGAGCCGCCGCGTTCCACCCACTGGCGAACGGCCTCGACTTCGTCAGGAGTGAACGCCGGTGAGGTTGGCCGGCTCCATTCCTTGTCCCCGCGGCTCGCGACAGCGTTCACAATGACGAGCACCTCTGCACGAGCAAGCGCCTTCGCGCTGAAGGGATCTTCGAGACCGCGCACGCGGTAGCCATCGCCACGCAGCAGACGGACAAATTGTGCGAATTGGTCCGCGCCGGCGTGGAAGTTGTGATGCGCGCGATCCACCAGTACCAGCGGTCCGTCGCCGGCGGGATATTCCGGCTGCGCGATGGTCGGCTGAAAGCCGGAGTCAATACGTTCCTGCGCGTGCGTGGGCGTCAGTGCGAGACCGAGCGCGCTAGCCATCGTCAAGCAGCAGATTGCTCGTCGGCCCACCGCGGCGCGCCTCCCGGGACGAGAATCTCTGAAGACTCCTTGCATATCGGGACCTCCGATGCGAAGTTTACTTCCCGGCGCCCTCCGCCGATGCGTACAGCGCAGTCCGCGTGCGGATGAAAAGCCGACCGCCCGCAATCGCGGGCGTGGCAAAGCATTCGTCGTTGAGGTCGTTCACGGCCAGCGGCTCCCACTGTGCCAACGCCCGCACGACTGAGACCTTGCATTCGTTGCTCGTGATGAACAGCTTGCCGGCGGCCGCCACAGGCGACGAGACGTACGCGCCGGGCGCGCCGGGGAGCCGCGCCATTTTCAGCGTCTTGCCCGTCGACGGCTCGATCGAAATCACGATGCCGCCGTTGCGAACGGTGTAGAGCACGCCGTCGTGCAGAAGCGGCGACGGCATGTAGGGATACTCCTTCGTCAGGCGCCACGCGACGCCCGACGCCGTGATGTCCCCGCGGCTGTCGCCGAGCCGCACCGCCGTCAGGCCATATCCCAGCATGTAGGACGCTCGAATGAAGTCGTACTCGGCGCGATCGGCGGATCCATCGCAACAGCGATGGA
>JBKJTD010000043.1:0-5730 GCA_046590915.1 Vicinamibacterales bacterium | reverse complement strand
GTCCATTTCCACCAGCAACTGGTTGAGCGTCTGCTCACGTTCGTCGTGACCACCGCCGAGGCCCGCGCCACGATGGCGGCCGACCGCGTCGATTTCGTCGATGAAGACGATGCAGGGCGCGTTCTTTTTGCCCTGTTCAAACAGGTCGCGGACACGCGACGCGCCGACGCCGACAAACTTCTCGACGAAGTCGGAACCACTGATGGAGAAAAACGGCACGTTCGCTTCGCCGGCGACCGCGCGCGCGAGCAACGTCTTGCCGGTGCCGGGAGAGCCCATGAGGAGCACACCCTTCGGGATGCGGCCTCCGAGCTTCTGGAATTTCTGGGGCTCACGCAGGAACTCGATGATTTCCTGGAGTTCTTCCTTCGCTTCGTCCGCGCCGGCCACTTCCTTGAACGTGACCTTCTTCTGCGTAGAAGACGACAGCTTCGCGCGCGACTTGCCGAACGAGAGGGCCTTGTTGCCGCCGCTCTGCATCTGGCGCGTCATGAAGACCCAGAAACCGATCATCAGCAGCACGGGCGCCCAGAAGAACAGGAACTGCGTCCAGCCGCCGGTGGTTTCTTCCTTCGCGTCGAGCTGCACGTTCGCCTTGGCGATGCGGCTGTAGAACTCGGGATACTCGACCGGCAGATAGGACCGGACGGCCTTGCCTGCCGGGTCACTGTCGTTCATCCCACGGAGCTGACGTCCGGTCAGCTCGACCTTCTCGAGCTGGCCCTTGTCCACGCGATCCATGAATTCGGTGAGCGTGATCTGCGTCTCGGTCTGGCCGAAGTTGGCGGTGACCTGCCATACGAGCGCGGCGAGCACAATCATGCTCGTCCAGAAGAGAAAACCTTTGATCGTCGAATTCATGAATTTTCCAATTTCCTGACCTTCAAGATTACCACGCCGTCTCGGGCCACCTGTTCAGTCCGACGCTATCGCCGACCCGATGGTTCCTGCCCGGGACATGAGCCTCAGTTCGTTGGACACCCGCTCGACCCGGATGCCCGGCACGTCCAGCGCGCCACCGCCCTGTGGCCTGCGCGCCAGTCGCAATACCGCGTCGATGTGCACCGCCGACCAGGGTCGTTCTGGCGCCACTTGCGCCGCCACAAGTCGAATCACACGACGCGCGAGCGGCGACGGTGCCGCGGCCAGCTCGCTGCGAATAAGCCGGACCCGACGTTCGGCGTCCATTGACTCGAGCGGCAACTCGTCTTCCAGGACGAGCCGCGACGCCAATTCGATGGCCGCTGCCTCCAGAAACTGCTCGTCTTCAGAGGCATACGATGCAAATCGGGCTACTGCTTCGATGCCGTCGCCGCCAATCTGTGTCGCGACCTGCTCCAGAACCGGCAGCAACTCGTGCCGAATGCGATTGCGGGGAATCGAGACGTCCAGATTCGACGCGTCCTCACGCCAGGCCTCACCGTGTTGGACAAGCCAGTCCCTGAGATGGTTACGGCGGCAATCAAGAAGTGGACGCACGATCTGGCGGTTTGTCGGGCGGATTCCCGATAACCCGCGGAGTCCCGCCCCGCGCAACAGCCGCAGCAGCACTGTCTCTGCCTGATCATCGGCCGTGTGTGCCGTGCACACCATGGTCGCACCGAGGCGCGCGGCTGCCAGGTCAAATGCCGCGTAACGTGCGTCGCGCGCGGCTGATTCGGGCGACCGGCCGGTCGCGGCAACCGGAGCCGCCACAATATCGACGGGTACATTGAGTCGCTGGGCGAGGTCACGGCAAAATACCTCGTCGGCGTCGGACTCGGCGCCGCGCAACGCGTGATTGACGTGAATCAGGCCAACAAAACTGAAGGCTGGAGCCGGCCGCGTCGCAAAGTCGTGCAGCCAGAGGGCAAGGGCCACGGAGTCCGCACCACCGGAGACGGCCGCGGCGACGCGTTGGCCCACAAGGGCCTCGCCGGGAACGGGGGGTAATAAGGGGAAAGCCACGAAGCAGTGTGGGTTCAAGGTGTCAGAACCCTGGACTGTGGACCCTGGACCTTGAACCCAATATTTGGTGCCGGTGCAGGGACTTGAACCCCGGACCCTGCGGATATGAGCCGCATGCTCTAACCAACTGAGCTACACCGGCAAAGACTTCCGATGATACCTCAATCAGGAAACAGCCGGGGAATCAGCTCGTGGGCACCCAACGCCTGGATGACCCAGCGCAGACGTCGCTCGAGAGGGACGTGCCCGCCCCTGTCGAACACCGACGCGTCAAACGGCGGCAGGTCCGTGCGCTGCAGATACATCGTGATGCTCATGCGGGGTGCGACCGCCTCTGGCGTGCTGCGTCCGCCCCAATGCACCAGATGTGTGGACCAGGCGACGACACTGCCGGCCGGCACCGGTACGGCGCGTACATCCTGCAAATCAAACTGTGCCAGGCTCACCTCGCGCTCGGCCGTCGCAAACGCCTTGTCGGCATATTTGGGAATGACGTAGAGGCACGAGTCTGCGGGCGTCACGTCGGTCAGCGCGATCCAGACCGTCATGATGCCCGGGCGTTTGCCGGCCAGCACCAGAGGATCTGGCCCCATCGAATCGCGATGGGGCGCCGAGGGCGCGGTGAGTCCATTGATGGCCTGATCGCCAGGCGGGACGCGAAACGCCCAGAAGCCGTGCGCGACCCAGCGATAGGCGTCGCCCAACACCGGCGAGAACAACGCGTCGAGTCCATCAAAACACTGGTAGTACTCGTCGTAGACCGCCGCAAAACCGGTAGGAATGCCGTGCTCGGCCAACGTGTCCATTGCGCGCCGCATCGGAGCTAACCGCGACTCCGGCAGCACAGCGGGCGTGGCGAAAAATCCGGACGTATCGAGTTGCGCGAGCGCGCGGTCAACGACATCAGGAGTCAGGGCGGCAAGGTCGGGACGATGGGCTGGAAAGGGCGTGGCGCTGACGGTGAGGTGGGGATTCAAACGGGTCCAGAACGCGGGGTCGCGATAGTCATCCCAGTGGCGTTCGATGTGGCGCAGCGCGCGCACAAACTCAAATCCCGCGTCGACACGGGCCTCACTGGGCTGCCCCATACGTCGGCCTCATCTTATCAACATGGCATCGCCGTAACTGTAAAACGCAAACCCTCTCGCGATGGCGTCACGATAGGCCGCAAGCACCAGCTCGCGCCCTGCAAACGCTGCCACCAGCAACAGCAGCGACGACTTTGGCAGATGAAAATTGGTCATCAGCATATCGACCGCCTGAAACTGATGACCCGGAAGGATGCACAGATCGGTGGCTCCCGATCCCGCCCGCACATGACCCGTCTCCCGAGCCGCCGACTCCAATGTACGTGTCG
Source organism: Vicinamibacterales bacterium (assembly GCA_046590915.1). Lineage (GTDB taxonomy): Bacteria > Acidobacteriota > Vicinamibacteria > Vicinamibacterales > SCN-69-37 > SYFT01. Next base: position 2,426 of record JBKJTD010000043.1, on the reverse strand, counting down.
TCGTGGTTCCCACAGCCACCACGCGGCCTCCACGCGCACGGGCGGTGACGATCGCGTGCACGGTGTCGTCGGGAATCACGAACGTTTCAGCATCCACCCTGTGGTCACGCACGTCATCGACCTTGACGGGCTTGAATGTGCCGTAGCCAACGTGCAACGTGACTGTGGCGTGCGCGATGTCGGTGGCCGCCAGCTGCGCCAGAAGGGCCTCGTCAAAGTGCAGCCCGGCCGTGGGTGCGGCGATGGATCCTTCTTCGCGGGCGAACATGGTTTGATACCGCTCGCGATCGGCAGCGGAGTCGGGCCTCCGGATGTATGGGGGCAGCGGCATGTGGCCCAGCCGGTCTATCGCTTCGGCGACCGTCGCGCCTCCCGCGGTCAGATGTACGCATCGCCTCCCTTCAGCGTCCCGCTCGACAATCTCGCCTGTGAGCGTGAGCCCTGCGGCACGATCTGGTTCGGTGAACGTGATAGTCGCCCCCACGGGCAGTCGCTGGCCGGGATTCACCAGCGCCCACCACGTCTCTTGCGCACCGCGGTCCCCGTCGTTCGCCCGATGCAGCAAAAAACATTCAGCCCGACCGCCGCCGGCACGGCGGCCAAGTAGACGCGCCGGAAATACCCTGGAATTATTCGCGACGACCACGTCACCAGGGAGCAGCCACTGCGACAGGTCGGCCACGCGGGACTCGGACCACGTGCCCGTGGCTCGATCCACCACCAACAGCCTTGAGCCACCGCGCGGACGCGGTTCCTGCGCAATCAGTGCCTCGGGAAGATCAAAATCGAAATCGGACAACCGCACCACGCCATGGTTGCACACTGCATGGGGCCAATGGGGCCAATGGGGCAATGGGGCAATGGGGCAATGGGCGGATAGAATGCGGCGCGTGGAAGCGGTCAGGTTTGGTGCGACTTGGGATGGTGTGGGGACGCGGTTTGTCGTCTGGTCGAGTCATCCGACGGTGGATCTGTGCCTGTTTGAATCCGCGGATGCGGACTTCGAGATTGCGCGTGTGCCGATGGAGTTCCAGGACGGGGTGTGGCAGATCTATCTGCATCACGTCGGGCCGGGAATGATCTACGGCTTCCGGACGACCGACCTGGCGGGCGTGCTGTTTGATCCGTACGGCCGCGCGTGTGCTGAACCGTTTTCCTGGGCACATGGACGCACGCCGCGGGCGGTGATCATCAACGATACCTTTGACTGGCGCGACGACGTCCCACTGCGGGTGCCGTGGACCGAGACCGTCATCTACGAGATGCACGTGAAGGGATTTACGGCGCGGCATCCCGGCATTCCTGTCCACCAGCGCGGCACGTACGCCGGCCTTGCCTCACCGGAGGCTATCGCCCACCTGACCTCGCTAGGGGTCACCGCGGTGGAGCTGATGCCCGTACATGCGCGCGTGGATGAGCCGGCATTGTTCAGGCGAGGGCTCACCAATTACTGGGGCTACAACACGCTGGGCTTTTTTGCGCCGGAACCACGCCTCGCCGCCGCGCAGACGCCGCAGGGCGTGGTGGATGAGTTCAAGCACATGGTGCAGACGTTGCACCAAGTCGGCATCGAGGTGCTACTCGACGTGGTCTATAACCACACAGCCGAAGGTGATGAGACCGGTCCGACGCTTTCCATGCGGGGCCTTGATCCCAAGCGGTATTACCGACGACGCGCGGATGACCCGAGGCGGTACGAGGACTTCACGGGCTGCGGCAACACACTCGATACACGAGAGCCTCTGGTACGACAGCTGATTGTCGACAGCCTGAGGTATTGGGTGCAGGAGATGCACGTTGACGGCTTCCGGTTCGATCTGGCGTCCGCGCTTGCGCGCCGGGACCATCACTTCGACGCTGCGGCTCCCCTGCTCAGCGAGATTCAGTCTGATCCGGTGCTCTCACGCGTGAAGTTGATTGCCGAACCCTGGGACGCCACAGCCGACGGGTATCGCGTGGGCCAGTTCCCCGCCGGGTGGGCGGAGTGGAACGGCCGATATCGAGACGACGTGCGCAGGTATTGGAGGGGCGACACCGGCATGCGTCCGGCTTTGGCCACTCGTCTGAGCGGCAGCAGTGACCTGTACGACACGCCCGGCCGGGGTCCGACGTCGACCATCAACTTCGTCACCTCACATGACGGGTTCACCCTCGCCGACCTCGTGTCGTACGCGCACAAACACAATGAGCACAACGGCGAAGAAAATCGCGATGGCGACTCACACACTCTGAGCCAGAACTTCGGCGTCGAGGGACCGACCGCCGACACAGCGGTGCTGGCGCACCGGGCCATGTGCCAACGGGATATTTTTCGCACACTGTTCGCATCCCTCGGCGTGCCGATGATCAGCGGTGGCGACGAGTTGGGCCGTACTCAGCTCGGCAACAACAACGCGTATTGCCACGACTCTGAATTGACGTGGACG
>JBKJTD010000045.1:0-6244 GCA_046590915.1 Vicinamibacterales bacterium | reverse complement strand
ATACCGGCGCGTCAATACCGGTTCCGATGACGGCGGTCCTCCGCGCGAGTGGCGTGACACGTCCGGTTTGAACGTCGATCCGGCACACGCACTGGCTATCAAACAGCGGGCCCGCGTAGTCTCTCTCCCGGGCGTCTGCAAGGATGAAACGCCCATCGGGGGACCACCGAGGGTCGAAGCCATGGTCGCCATGCCTTATTAGCCCGTCGAGCCGAAGCCGACGCTCGTCCCCGGTCTGAGCGGACCGGATTCCGAGGATAAAAGGGTCGTACACAGAGCCGCGCCCAAAGGCATAGGCCAAATACCGACCGTCTCGCGACCAGTCGGGCGAAGTACCGGGGGAGCCGACGTGGCTGACCAACTTCGTGGGACCTTGGAGCTTGTTTGTGGCAGGGTCGAGTGTGGCGAGGTACACATCATTCTCCCAGACCCTAACCCCGTAGTAGTAGCTGCCATCCCTGGTGAACCCCAGATCGGTGATGGGCCCGACGTTCGGGTAGACCATCTGAGGGGAACCGCGCGGTTTACCATCGAAAACCTGTCCGACCCACAGATCCCATCGGCCCGAGCGGTTACTGGAGAAGAGCACTGCCCGCCCATCAGGTGTCCAGCCAAGCAGGAGATCATTGGCTGGGTGTTGAACGAGCGGGATGCCGGGACCTCCTTCTACTGGCATGGCGAAAATATCGCGCGAGTGCCAGCCTCCTTGGGGAGACAGGTCATACACGAGGAAACGCCCGTCCGGGGAAAAGCTCACCGTATTCCACTGAAAGTTCGTGTTCAGTGTCTTGAGCACTCGCACGGAGGCATCGGCAACCGAGAACAAGACCAACTGGGACGTGCGGCCTTGGAAGACCGTCGCCGCGACGTATTTCCCGTCCGGCGACCACTCGTGAACCAGTTGCCGATTGCGAAGTACCATGTTTCTGTTGCTATAGAGAACGCGCGGCTCAGAGCCATCGATCCCCACAATCCGTATGTCGACGAGCCCAGCCTCCTGCCATACGTATGCGATCTGCTTTCCGTCTGGCGACATCTTGTTATAGTCACCCGCTCCGCCAGGTCCCTTGGTCAGGCGACGGGTCTCGCCGGTTGTGAGATCTCGCAACAAGAGGTGTGCGTTGCCCCCTCCGTCCTCTTCCGCATAAAAGCGGTATCTGCCGTCAGGAGTAACCGAACCAGTGGGAGCTTCAGCCGCAGCCACTTTGTAGTGCTTCGGAGCTACTTTGGCGGGTCTCTGAGCCGTGACGGCTGAGACCGCCACGCACATTAAGATTATTACAAACATGGATCGTTTCATTTTTCCTGCTTATGCACTACCGACTCGGGCACAGGCCGCCATGTCCCACCGACGCGAGATTTCTCTCGATCATTTCCTTCTGCTAAAGAACTCCATGTGCCCAGTCATGGAGCGCTGCATCGCTTCCTGATTGGGTTCGAGCGTCCAAACCCCGGGCTCCGACGTGCCCCCCGCCGTCGGGGACTGCTTTGTTCTTGCGCGCCAACAAATGGCGCGATGGCCGTCAACGCGACGACCAGAATGACAAGCATTTTCTCCTCCAACAGAGACCATTTCGTGGTCACCAGTCCGGGTGCCCGTCGAAGACCGGATTGTGCGTAATCCGGCGGACGTTTGAGCCGTCGGAGTTCATCACGTAGATTTCATACGCGCCGCCTTCGGATTCGGTAGCGGGGGTGCCGTCGCGAGTCGATACGAAAACAATCTTCGTACCGTCGCGTGACCAGTTCGCCCGGTAGCTGGCTTTTGAATCGTGGGTGAGGCGGCGGACATTACCTCCATCGGCATCCATGACATAAATCTGCCATGGCCCATCCCTGAGAGACCGAAACGTGATCCTGGCGCCGTCCGGGGACCAGTCGGCACCGGCATCGGCCACTGGGTTCTGGGTGAGGCGGCGGACGTTGCCGCCATCGGCATCCATGACGTAAATGTCGGGGTTGCCATCACGATGGGATTCGAATGCGACCGTTCTGCGGTCCGGTGACCACGCCGGCTCACGGTCGACGACGAAGTTGTTAGTCAACCGCCGCACGTTACCTCCATCAGCATCCATGACGTAAATTTCAGGGTTACCGTCACGATGGGATACGAATGCGATCTTGTTCCCATCCGGCGACCATACCGGGTCAAGGTCGGCCGCGTCGTTGTTAGTCAGCCTCCGCAAGTTACCTCCATTGGCATTCATCACATATATCTCGTTCTCCTCGGAGCGGCCCTCGGCGGCTGTTCCATCGCGGTTGGAGTGGAATGCGATGCGCGTTCGATCTGGCGACCACTTCGGTTTCCAGCTCAGCCGGAGCTTCCCGGAAGTTTGGGTGAGACGGCGGACGTTGCCGCCATTTGCGTCCATCACATAGATGTCGCGGTTGCCGTCGCGCTGAGAGTCGAAGGCGATTTTCCACTGGCGCGGGTCTGCTTGCCCTACCTCTTGGTTGCGGACCTGCGAAGCGATGGCAACAACACGAAAACCGAGGCTTGGGGCCCTGACGCTCAGGGGGACCGGGACGCGCATGGCAGCCCGGGAGTGGTTACCGTCGTGGTAATACGAGCCGCCACGCGCCACTCCGCGTTCCGTGTCACCGGCCGTCTTCCACGAACTCCCATCCGTCGGCGCTACATCATAACTCTCGTGCCAATAGTCCATGCACCACTCCAACACATTCCCAGCCATGTCGTAGAGCCCAAATGCATTGGGATAAGCGAGGCTTCCCACCGGCGTCGATCTCTGCCTAGAGGTTCCCTTCGGCGCAGAGCCATAGGGAGCGTTGCCATCGTAATTCACCAGCTCTGGCGTGATCGTTTCACCCAAGTAGAAGGCTGTCGTCGTTCCGCCACGGGCGGCGTACTCCCACTCCGCCTCTGTGGGCAGGCGATAGGTTCTGCCAGTGGCGCGAGACAGCCGCTCACAGAATTCAATCGCATCCTCCCATGACACTTGCGTAACCGGCAGGTTGTCGCCTTTGAAACGAACCGGCAGGCTGTCGAATCTGTTGCCGAATTTGAAATTCGAAGGCTCGTCGACCAAGTCTTTATTCACCTTCGGCAAACGCGACACCACACGCCACTGCGCCTGGGTCACTTCGAACTTGCCCATGTAAAACGTTGGCACCCTAACGGTGTGCTGTGGGACCTCCCATCGAGATTGCTTCGAAGCATCTTCAGCCGTGTAGCCACGGCCACCACCGTGAGCAGGAGTTCGGCTTCGTTCATACTCCCTCTTCACCTGGTCGGCTCCCGCATCGGTGGTTCCCATCAGGAACGTGCCGCCCGGTATCTGCACCATCTCAAGCGCCACGCCATCGACGTGTTCCGCGTAATACCGTGCCTGCCTTTTGCGGCGATTCGTTATAGAACCGGTTGAATCGACCGTCACCACATCGAACTTATAACCGCGCAGCGGCAATCCGCCCAGCCCTGTTGTCGTTGAATTCGTCCCTTGCGCGCTAACGAATGGGGCGATGATCGTCAACGCGACCACCAGAATGACAAGCGTTATCCATTTTGGCCTAAACATTTTTACCTCCCTGTTTACGGTTTCAGGTGTTCCTGGAAATAGCGACGGTAAGCCTCCAAACGGTAGCGTTCCCACACCTCGGTGTCGGGGTACCAGTGCCCCCAGCCTGGCAGGACGATCAGGTCGTATGGTTTACCGGCGCGCGTCAAGGCATCGATCATTTTCATCGCGTGCGAGAAAGGGACGGCCACGTCATGGGTGCCGTGGACCAGCAGCAGCTTGCCTTTCAAATTGCCGGCCAGCGAAAGATTTGAAGCCTCTTCAAAGGCTTGCCTGTTCTCCTGCGGTGAGCCCAAGACATAGAAGTTTGGGTGGCCATACGAGTCGGTGATTGCAGCCACAGCGACACCAACATGGAACACCTCGGGCGCCTGCAACATGGCGCGGATGGCATGGTAGCCACCGTAGGAGTCTCCCCGGACGCCCACACGGCTCAGATCCATGTACGGCCGCTGAGCCGCCAAGCCTTTCAATGCGGCGACGTAATCGGGAACCTCATAGCGACCGATCGTGCCCACGGTAATGCGGTCGAACTCGCCTCCGCGCCGCGACAGTTGAGGTTCGCGCACGCTCACGTTGAAAATGATGAAGCCCAACTGGGCCATCGCCTGAGGCCATATAGGTTGGGCTTCTCGCTCTCCGCTGCCGGTAAATGTGCGCGCGGCCCGACTCGCATTTAGGATGACCGGATACTTTTTGCCAGGATCGAAGTCGAAGGGCTTGAAGAGCACACCATAGAGGTCGGCCTTGCCGTCGGCCGTCTTTACTACGAACTCTTCGGGAGGAGCCCAGCGCAGTGCCTTCAAACCCGAAACATCGGCGGTGGCCAGAGTCTGGAGCAGCTTGCCGTCGGCGCGGCGCAGTTCGACCGCTGGCGCGCGGTCCACGCTGGAGTGCCTGTCGAGGAAAAACTGGCCTGAAGGAGCAAAGTCGATCTCGTGCTGGCCCGGCGCCTCGGTGAGCCGGGTGAGATTCTTGCCTTCCAGGTTCACACGGTAGAGGTGCGTGTCATAGGGGCGCTGGGGGTCACCGTGGGCGGTGAAGTACACCCAACCGGTGTCTTCGTCCAGCCGCACAATCCGGTCAACGGGGAATTCGCCTTGGGTGACAGGCCCGATCAAACCCCTGGAAAGATCGTAGAGGTAGAGATGTCTCCAGCCGGTTCGTCCCGACAGCCAGAGGAATCTCCTCCCATCTTCAAGCAAGGTGAAAGCGGCTTCTCCAGGATAGGGACCAGGCGTGCGAGTGCGCACCGGATGTTCTTCGTCCAGCACCACCCGGGTCGCGCCAGTTGCCGTCTCGGCGGTCATCAATACCAAGTTGCGGCGGTACGGTTTACTCCGAAAGAACAGCAGGTGCGACCCGTCAGGTAACCACCCCACGAGAGAGATGCGCTGATCCGGCTCCTCGCCGGTATCAACGCGGAGTCTCTTACCCGAACGAATATCAATGAGGAACAACTCGTCCTTCGGGGTCGGCAACCCCGGCTTGCGGGGGAACTGAACCCACGTCACTGCCTCTTTCGAGCCCAGCCACTCGACAAGTGGAATTGTGGGTGCCTGGCGATCATCCACTTTTGTTACGGCAAGGCTGGAGCTGTCCGAAGACCATACGGCCAAGTCCTGCCCGCTTGCCGGGGATACACCGAGGGTCCACTCGTAGTCTTTTACACCGTCGTCGGTGAGCTGCACTTCGCTGCCATCCTCGGTGGATCGCAGCCAGAGGTTGTACTCCTTGACGGTGGCAATCCAGCGCCCATCCGGCGATGGTACCTCGCCGCGTTTTGGCGTGACCCGTTCCTTCTCTTCTTTCGGCGAGAGAGATACCGAGGAGATCGTGTACGTGTCGCGCTGAAGGACAAACTGCTTGCCTTCTACGCCGAACTTGACCGCCTGCCCGCCATCTACAACGCTGAAATCGCTGAAGGGTAGGCCCCTGTAAGGCGGCTCGTGGCCGAGGACTTTCGTAAGCGCTCGGCGCAGGCGCGCCGTGTCGAACAGCGGCGTCTTGGTGTTGGCTTTGGGATCGACCTTCCAGATGACCGTGTTGTCCGGGGTGCCTTCGGCGTACCAGAAGCTGCTGCCATCGGCCATCCAGTGCGGTGTGATCGAGCCGCCTTTGATGAGGGACGGGAACTCTAGGTAACGGTTGTACATCGCCTCGCGCTCTGCTCGATGAGCCGAGTCGTCGACCTGCCCCGACCCGGTCGGGGATTGCTTTGTTTCTTGCGCGCCAACCCATGGGGCGATGGCCGTCAACGCGACGACCAGAATGACAAGCATTTTTCCTCTTGGCTTAAACATTTTGGCAATAATAATGTGATATCCGGAAACCGCCCTCGTCAGTGCCGCCCAGCACCAATTGCGGCTCTCGCTCCACCTGGGGCGGAGTGCGAGTGCGTATGCACTCGGGGCCTAGAAACTCAGTCGTAGCCTCGTACCCCTCGCACACGCCCAAACCGATGCAGGGCCTGTTGGCGATCGCGCGGACGGCGGGGCCCCAGATCGCGGGGACGATCAAGAGCGGGCTGAGACTGGGTGGTGGTGACCCACGCGCGGCCCCGGACGGCGCCAGACAATCCCATCGTTCCGCATCAGGCGTTCCACGATACACCGGGCCACGTTGTGGCCCTCCCGACAAACCCGGTACGGTTCAGGTTCAATGTTGTCACTGTCGGCGGAGTGCGTACATGCCGCGATAGACGTACT
>JBKJTD010000413.1:0-5351 GCA_046590915.1 Vicinamibacterales bacterium | reverse complement strand
CGGAAGTCCATCGGCGCGAACTCCACGCCGTAGAGGTACTTCGAGACCTTGCCCTGCGTGGTCAGCACGGTGACCGCTGCGGGATGTGCGTACTGATCGATCGCTTCGTCGTAGACGTAGCGGAATCCGACCGCGTCGGCGAGCTTGTCGATCGCCGCCTGCCGGCCCGTCAGAAAGTGAATGCCCGCATCCGCCGTGGGACGCTCGTAGTGCTTCACGTAGCCGGTCTTTTTCGCGAGCGCCATGGCCGGCGTTTCGCCCGGATCAAAACTCAGGACGACCACATCAAACTCGCGGCCCGCGTCGATGCGGAGCGGTTCCATGGAGGAGAACAGACCGTTGAGGACCTGTGTGCAGAGCATCGGGCACTCGTAATAGACGAGCGCGAGCACCACCGGCCGCTTGCCGAAGTACTGGCCGAGCGTCACGTCGCGGCCATGTTCGTCGGAAAACTGCAGGTCAAGCGGCACCGCGCCGTCGAGCTTCTGGTCGATGCGCACTTCCTTGAGGATCGGCAGCGGCGCAAGCGCCGGGGTCCCAGGAGGGCCGCCCCCAGGCAACGCGCGTTGTGCCGGCAACGACACCACGCCCGCACTGGCCCAGAAAACCGCGGCACACGCGAGGAGTCGTCGTCTGATCATGGTTATTGGCCTCCAGCACGGACGGGCAGACCCTGCTGGATCAACCGGTCCTTGGCCACGTCAATCGGCATGCGCAGGGTTCCGGCGTTCTGGTCCACCCAGCCGTACGACGTGAGCGTGTCGTGTTCCGTCGTGCGGAACTTCTTGAGATTGGTCGGCTCGTCGACGAGCAGCGGCGTCGGCGACTGATTGCCGGAAACGATGCGTCCATCGGTAATCACCGGCGTCGTCGGCGCAGCCGCGAGCGGCGAGCGGGGGGGATCGTTTTCCGTGGTCCGCGAATCGAGGAACACGAAGAAGCCCCACACGATCAGGTAACAGACAAGCGTGACGGCCGTGAGAATGACCATCGACCAGCCGAGCCGGCCGTACTCAATGCCGTCGCTCTCGGTGCGGGCCGGAGCGGGGTGACCGTGGGGGTTAGTGTCCGCCATTGGCAACTGCATCCTTGAAATACGGGTCGTTGGCCGGCACAAGCGACCGGCTGCCGAGGTTGCGATAGAACAGGAACAGCCATGGCGCCGCAAACGCAACGACCATCGCAAAGTCCATCCAGTGAATCGTGTAGTCGTGCCGGAAGATCGGCCCGATCGTCCAGACAAAGTCGATGATGCGCATCACGAGCACCAGGAACGCCACGCGGGAGAGCACGCGGCCGTGCCGCTTGAGGTCGCGCGACAACAGCAGCATGAACGGCAGCACAAAATGCCCCAGGAGCACCACCACGGCCCACGGTGCCCAGTGGCCGCCGAGGCGTTCGATATACCAGGGGATTTCTTCCGGCAGGTTCGCCGACCAGATGATCAGCAGCTGCGAGACGTTGAAGTACGCCCACAACATGACAAAGGCCAGCATCAGCTTGCCGAAGTCATGGAAGCGTTCGGCGTCCACAACAGCTGAAATCGGCTTCGAGTTGGATAATCCCTGCAGCACCAGGATCGTGAACGCGAGCGTCGACAGTCCCTGACCGCCGAGAATCAGCACCCCGAAAATCGTCGAGTAGAAGTGCGGGTCGAGCGACATCACCCAGTCCACGCTCATGAACGTGATGGCAAGGATGTGGAGGACCATGCCGGGCCCCGACAGCACGCGGAACTTGCGGTCGGCCGGTCCCGGTGGCTGCGGCGCCGCCTCGTCCTGATCCTTCGACCACTTGCTCAGGATGAACGCCAGGCCCATCCAGATCACGAAGTAGATGACGACGCGAATGTAGAAGAACTCGATGTTGAGGTACGCCGCCTTCGAGTGGATGAGCGGGTCATTGATCGCCTCGGGGCGCGCCCACTTGTAGAGGGTCGGCATGTTCATCGCGATTGGAATGAACATGAGCGCCATCAACGGCAACGTGCGCGTGGCGGCTTCAAAGACGCGACGGGCCACCAGACCCCAGGCGCCGCCGCTCAGATACTGCACCATGAGCAGGGACAACGATCCGAGCGAGATGCCGATCCAGAACATGTACGCAATCAGGTACGACTGGAGGAACTGCGACCGCTCCACCATGAAGAACCCGATGGCGACGGCGATGATGCCGACGGCGCCAAACATCACGCCGCGGTTTGAAAGCCGGCTGAGGTCGGCGACCGGCCGCTCTTTGAGCAGCGCGGCTGCGTTGAACTCCCCACTCATCGGTGACTCCCCTGGGGATTTGTTCCAGCGGCGGGCACGGCCGTGGCCCCCTTGCGCAATTGATCCAGCACGTCTGCGGGCACGTCGGTCTCGGTCGCGGAGCGGCTCAGTTGCAGCGCGCGAACGTAGGCGATGATCTTCCAGCGATCGGCCACCGGAATCTGTGTCCGGTAGTCCGGCATCACACCAAAACCGTTGCTGATGACATCGTAGAAATAGCCGACCGGCGCGAGGCGCAGACGGTCGATGTGCATGGACTGGGCTTGGCGGTATCCGCGCTGCACCACCATGCCGTTGCCTTCACCGGTCTGACCATGGCACGGCGCGCAGTACACGTTGAACCGCTCCTGACCGCGATCGAGATCGGCGCGCGAAATCGCGAACGGGAATTCGGCGACGGGCAGGCCGGCCAGATCCTTGCCGGTATGCAGGAACGCGTCTTCGTTGAGATGGCCACGGGCCACCGTGCCGGCCACGAGCGGACGCGCCGCACTGCCGTTTGCGAAAAAGTCTGACGACTCGAGGGGATCGTACCGCGGCGCGTCGTGCATGTCCTGACGGCAGCCGACCGCAATCACGGCAGTCAGCACCAAGCCAGCCACCAGACGCCAACGGCGCGCGGAGTTACGGAATTTAATGGTCAACGGTCACCACTTCCCGAGCCTGCAGGCTCGCCAGAAACGCCCGCGTGTCTTCTTCGCGAAACCGCGGATCGGCCGCTTCAATCGCCAGGAAGAACTTGTCCTGACTGGCCAGATGGAAGCGCTTCGCATTAAACACCGGGTGGTACGGCATCGGCAGGCCGTTGAGCACAATCATCGAAATCACGGCGGCGCCGGCAGCAAACAGAATCGTGGTTTCAAACGCCGGCGGAATAAACGACACCCACGAATTGAAGGGCCGACCGCCGATGTTCATCGGATACGCAATGACCGACGTCCAATATTCGAGGCTCCACCCGGCAATGAGGCCCGTGATGCCCCCGGCCAGCACGAATTTCGGCACCTTGTGTTCCTTCATGCCGAGCGCTTCAGCCACGCCGTGAATGGGGAATGGTGAGTAGGCGTCAGTGCGCGTGTATCCCGCTTCGCGCACTTTGTGCGCGGCATCCAGCAACTGCTGGGCGGAATCAAACTCCGCCATCAGCCCGTACGTCGGCGTCTCGTTCGTCGTGTGCTGGGCCATCAGTGCGCCCCTCCCTCGTTCTTCTGTTTGGGTGTCGCCTCAGGCAACAGCGTCCGCATCTCGAAGATGGAGATCATCGGCAGGATGCGCACGAACAGGAACATCAGTGTCAGAAACAAACCAATCGTTCCGAAGAACGTCATGAAATCCCACCGCGTCGGGTAATACATGTCCCACGACGACGGCAGGAAGTCGCGGTGAAGACTCGTCACGATGATGACAAATCGCTCGAGCCACATGCCGACGTTGACAAACATCGCCACAGTGAACAACACCGCGATGTTGCGACGGAACGACTTGATCCACAACAACTGCGGGACCAGGAAATTGCACAGCAGCAGCAGCCAATAGGCCCACGCATACGGGCCACTCACGATGCGGTTCATGAGCATGAACCGTTCATACTGGTTGCCGCTGTACCAGCCGAAGAAGAGTTCACACGCATAGCCATAGACGACGATGAGGCCGGTCACCAGGGTGACCTTGGCCATGTTCTCAAGATGGCGCATCGTGATGAAGTCGTGCAGTTTGTAGATGGCGCGCAGCGGTATCGCGAGCGTCAGCACCATCGCGAAACCGGCGTAGATGGCGCCGGCGACAAAGTACGGCGGAAAAATCGTCGCGTGCCAGCCCGGCAGGTTCGACACGGCGAAGTCGAAGGAGACGACCGTGTGGACAGAGAGCACCAACGGCGTCGACAGACCGGCCAGAATCAGATACGCGGTTTCGTAACGGAACCAATGCCGCGCGGAACCACGCCAACCCATGGCGAGCATGCCGTATACACGCTTCTGCCAGGGCTTCTCGGCCTTGTCGCGGAAGGTCGCCATGTCGGGAATCAGACCGACATACCAGAACATTGCCGAGACGGTCGCGTACGTCGACACGGCGAACACGTCCCAGATGAGCGGGCTCTTGAAGTTCGGCCACAACCCCATCACGTTCGGATAGGGGAACAACCAATAGGCCGCCAGCCACGGACGACCGGTGTGGAAGATCGGAAAGATCGCCGCACAGGCGACGGCAAACAGCGTCATCGCTTCAGCGAAGCGGTTGATGGAGGTGCGCCAGTCCTGCTTGAAGAGCAGCAGAATTGCGGAGATCAGCGTGCCGGCGTGGCCGATGCCGATCCACCACACGAAGTTGATGATGTCGAACGCCCAGCCGACCGGGATGTTGTTGCCCCAGATGCCGATGCCCTTGAGCACCAGGTAACACAGCGACACGGTGAGGCACATCAGCAGCGCGAAGCCGACAGCCATGAACACAAACCACGCCGTCGGCGTGTTCTTGGTGAACACAATGCCGACGAGTTTGTCGGTCAGGCTCCGATAGGTGTATCCCGGGGTAATGACCGGGATAGCACCGAGCGGGTCTTGCGGGTTGGGGGTGACGTCCACCAAAATTCTCCGTTCGTACGGCCTCAGTGGCCGAAAGTCTTGGGCAGCTCGGTCGGCAGCGCCGGGTTCGGGTTGCGCACCACGGCGAGATACGTCGTCCGCGGGCGCGTGCCCAGATCCTCGAGCAACCCGTAGTTGCGCTCCTGCGCGACCACCTGCGACACCTTGCTCTCGGGATCGTTCAGGTCGCCGAAGATGATCGCTTCAGCCGGGCACGCTTGCTGACACGCCGTCACCACATCGCCATCCTGCATCGGGCGATCAGCGGTCTTGGCATCCACGCGCGCGTGGTTGATGCGCTGCACGCAGTACGTGCACTTCTCCATCACGCCGCGGCTGCGGATCGTGACGTCGGGGTTGCGCTGCACCTTGAGTTCCGGTGTCGTGAAGTCCGCATACAACATGAAGTTGAAGCGGCGCACCTTGTACGGGCAGTTGTTCGAGCAGTACCGCGTGCCGACGCAGCGGTTGTAGATCATGTCGTTCAGGCCTTCAT
>JBKJTD010000380.1:0-8791 GCA_046590915.1 Vicinamibacterales bacterium | reverse complement strand
GTGCGCTCGCCCATCGACATGGCTTCGCCGGTGATTGATTCAAACCCCGTGGCCGTGACCGCGCAATCGGCGATAGGCACCTGCCAGGGTCCAACCATCTGGTCGCGCACCGTGAGGCCGCCGACGCTGCGATCCCCGATCGTGATCAGGAAGTTCTTCGAGGCGACCGTCGGCAGGGCGAGCACGCGCTGCACCGCGTCCGAGATGTCAATCGCCGACGTGTCGAGCGGGGCGAAGGATCGAGGCGCGCGCTCGGTGGTGCGCTGCATGCGCGGCGGCTTGCCGAGCAACACCGGCATCGGCATATCCACCGCCGACTCACCGAGCAGCGCATCCTCAACGAGCAGTCGCGGCTCTGCGGTCGCTCCACCAACCACGGCCCATGGACATCGTTCACGCGCACACAGCGCGGCAAAGCGGTCCACATCCTGCGGAGCCATCGCGAGCACATAACGTTCCTGCGCTTCGTTGCACCACAGTTCCATCGGTGACAAGGCGGCATCGGCACTCAGGACATCGCGCAGCTGGAACCGCCCGCCGCGATCGTCGGCATGCACCAGTTCGGGCAGCGCGTTGGAAATGCCGCCGGCGCCAACGTCATGAATTGAGAGAATCGGGTTCTCGTCCCCCAGTGCCCAGCACGCGTCCACCACCTGCTGACATCGTCGTTCCAACTCCGGGTTGGCGCGTTGGACCGAGGCGAAATCCAGCGCCTCCGAGCTGCTGCCGGTCGCCATCGATGAGGCCGCGCCTCCGCCCAGACCGATGAGCATGGCGGGGCCGCCAAGCACGATCAGCTGTGCGCCCTCGATGACGACACGCTTGTGCACATGGCCGTCGCGAATGTTGCCGTACCCGCCCGCGATCATGATCGGCTTGTGATACCCGCGGTTCCGACCGTCCGGCGTGACCTGCTCGAAGGTGCGGAAGTAGCCCGCGAGATTCGGCCGCCCGAATTCGTTGTTGTACGCGGCGGCGCCAAGGGGTCCGTCGATCATGATGTCGAGGGCACTCGCCATGCGTGCAGGTGTGCCCTGGTCGACCAGGGGCTGTTGCGTCTCCCACGGGTGCTCGTAGCCGGGAATGCGCAGGTTGGATACCGAAAACCCGCACAAGCCAGCCTTGGGTTTGCCCCCTCGCCCGGTCGCGGCCTCGTCGCGAATTTCGCCACCGGCGCCGGTGGCGGCACCGGGATGGGGCGAGATGCCTGTGGGATGGTTGTGGGTCTCCACCTTCATGAGGATGTGCACCGGTTCCTCATGTCGTCGCCACACCTGATCCGTATCGGGAAACCACCGCATGCCGGTCGGCCCCGCGATTACGGCGGCGTTGTCGGTGTAGGCCGACAGCACCCCGTCGGGAGCGGCCGCGTGCGTCAACCGGATCATTCCGAACAACGAGTGCGGCTGCACGGCGCCGTCCACCGTGAACACAGCGTTGAAGATCTTGTGCCGACAGTGCTCGCTGTTGACCTGCGCGAACATCATCAGTTCGGCGTCAGTCGGATTCCGACCACCCGCGGCGAAGTGTGTCGCCAGGTAGTCGATCTCCTCGTGCGAGAGTGCCAGACCCCAGTCTCGGTTGGCGGCCGCCAGCGCGGGCGCCCCGCCGCCAAGCACGTCGACGCGACGCAGTTCCCGACGTGGCTGTGCGTCAAACACGTGCGGCAGCTGGTCGTCGTCGGTCAGCACGGATTCGACCATCGGATCGTGCAGCAATGTCCAGGCCGCCTCAGGCAGCGACGTGAGACCGCGCAGTCGATACACCCGACCGCGTTCGATCCGTCGAATGCCGTCGAGGCCACACACGCGTGCAATATCAGTGGCCTTGCTCGACCACGGGGACGTGGTCCCCAGTCGCGGCACGATGTAGAGCTGCCCATCTGCCGGTTCAACCACGTCAGGCCCCGGTCCGAGGAGCCGGCGCAGTGCGCCCCGATCCACGGCATCCGCATCCACCAGGAACAAGTCGCGCGCATCGATGCCGGCAAGAGTCGGGGCGTGGGGCTGCAGGGCGGTGAGGAGGCGAGCAATACGAAACGCCGACAGCGACTCAGCACCTGGCAGGACGAACACGGGCATGCGCTATTTTCTCACGCGGCACCGTCCCGGTTCTGCGCCTGCGTGCGGAAATCACAGGTCGCGGAACCTGATCAACGCCGATACCGAGGCCCATGCCGGCGCTCATCTCAGAAGCGTGTACCGCACTGATCTGTGTCGATTCGAGCTGTGCTGGTAGGGCTGGTCGGCCTGCTCGCCATCATCCTGCTGGCCTGAGCTGAACGTCAGGCTCGGCGCGCCGGACGCCGAGCCCGCGCACTGCGCCGTCAGGTAGCTCAGATCTCGGATGCTGCCGCAGGCTGGCCCTACCGGGAAGGTACGACCACGCGCAGCTCTTCGAACCAGTTCGCCGCGACGTCAAGTGACGTCGGCAGGCCCAGCGAGCTGCCGCGAATCATCAGGAAGCCCTTGCCGTCGGGCGCGACGTCGTAGTTGGCCTGGGTCCAGCCGAGACGCGCGAATGCGCCCTCGAACAACACGCGCGGCGCGCCGGCGGTGAACGTCGCGGCGCCCTGCACGGGCACCGCCATCATCTGATCGCCCTGACGGAAGTACAGCGTGCGTCCATCGCGCGCCCAGCGCGGCTCCGCTCCGCCCTGGGTCGAAATGGACGTGCGCCCGCCCTGCCCCGCGAAGCCGCGCACATAGACCTCCGTGCGCCCCGACTCGTTCGAGCTGTACGCCAGCCAGCGGCCATCGGGCGAAATGTGCGCACCCGATTTCGAAAATCTGTCCTGCAGATGCGGCGTCATCTCCTTCGCGCCGATCGTGCCGGTGAAGAAGTCCCAGCCGGTCGTCATGCCGTCCTCGGTCAGCAGCGCCTTGCCGTCGGGTGACCATCCGGCCAGATGCTGGTGGCGCGGCGACTCGAACAGCACCTCCTCAGGCCCGCTGCCGTCGGCCGGCTTCCATCGTGTCTCGCGCTTGCCGTTGCGGATCGACGCAAAGGTCACGCGCGTCGAATCGGGCGTCCAGACGGCCGATTCGTCTTCGCCGCCCTCGGTCGTCAGCCGCGTGAGGGAATTGCGCACAAGATCAATGACCCAGATGTCGGGATCGGCTTCGCGGATAGTCACGCTGGCGTAGCGGCCGTCCGGAGAAATCCGCGGCAGCTCGTAGGTGCGCGCGGGGACGGGAACAGGCGTGACCTTGCCGGCCATATCGACCCACACGAGCTTCCGGTGATCGTACGCAAAGTCCGAGGTGACCCACACGACCGTTCCGGTGGAGGACACCGCGTAGGACGCGCGGCCGTCGCCCTCGTTCATCAGCACGGATTCCAGCATCGGACGCGGACCGCCCGTCGTCGCGCGCCGCGACGGATCGAACGGCACGGCGAAGAGCGTCCGTGACTGCAGGTATAGGAGATGGCCGGAGGCCGCGAACACCGGCGCCGTTCCCGCGGCCGCCAAGGTCGTGCGCGTGCCGCCGTCAGCCGGCTGCACGGCCAGCCGCGCCTCGCTCCACACGGATCCTCCGCCTGCGGCAAAGACCACACTGCCATCAGGAAGCGCCGACGGCCAGCGGTGACTCGCCTCGCCCGCCTCGAGCGTCGTGAACGGTGTGACGGCGCCGCCATCGGCGCTGATCCGCGAGAGCCCGCCCGCAATCTCAGCCGCGAAGACAATGGTGTTGTCGGGGAGCCAGACCGCGCCGAAGGGCACGGGCATCGAAGCTACGTCGACCGGCGCGCCGCCCGCGATCTGCACTTTCTTCAGCCGTCCGCCCGACCAGAACCCGACCCACGCGCCGTCGGGCGAGAAGAACGGCATGACGCCCCCTTCCGTGCCCGACATCACCGTGGATGCCCCACTGGCGGCATTGCGCAGCACCAGCACCGGCACGTCGGTCGTGAATCCGCCGTAGACGACGCGCGACGCGTCGGGCGCGACCGCGAGGTTACCGGCGCCGTAGATGTTGAACTCGATCCCCTTCGGCAGCGCAATCGAGGCGCGCAGCACGGCGGGCGCGACGTGCCGGGGCACGGCGAAGTTCCAGACACCGGCGGCCGTGAGGGTCACCGCGGCAGCGACGATGGCGGCGAGACGGCCGTGGGAGCGCAGTCTGCGCCGCGCCGCGATCGGCGCCGCGATGCCGGCCTGCGATCCGGCCGACGCGATCCATCGGAGCTGCAGCAGCACGTCGTGCGCGCTCTGATACCGCTGGTCGGGATCTTTCTCGAGACACGTCGCCACGGCATGCTCGAGCGCGGGCGGCGTCAGCGGCTGCAGCGTCGCGAGCGGCGCCGGCTGCGTCGCGATGATCGCGGAGATGAGCGAGGCCTGCGTCTTCCCCTCGAACGCCTTCTTCCCCGTGAGCATCTCGTAGAGCACGCAGCCGAACGCCCAGATGTCGGCACGCGCATCGGCCTCGGCCCCTTCGAGCATCTCGGGCGCCATGTACTGGAACGTCCCGAGAATCGTCCCCTGCAGCGTCAGCGGCGTCGTCTGCGTCACGGGCATGGAGAGGCCGAGCGTGGTGTTTGCCGGCGTCGCGCCGCCGGGAACAGGCGCCGCGTTAACCGCGGCGATTTTCGCGAGGCCGAAGTCGAGGAGCTTGACCTGCGTCGCCCCCCGGGACTGCTGCGGCGTGGACTTCGCCGGGCCCGACTTCACGAGCATGACGTTGCCCGGCTTCAGGTCGCGATGCACGATGCCCTGGCGGTGCGCCTTGTCGAGTGCTTCGCAGATCGCAATGGCGATAGTCAGGGCCTCTGTTGCCGGCACCGGCCCGCGCGCGATGCGCGCGGCCAGCGTGTCACCCTCGAGATACTCGAGCACCAGGTATGACATGCCGTCCTGATGGCCGACGTCGTGCAGCGTGCAGATGTTCGGGTGATTGAGCTGCGAGATCGCGCGCGCCTCGCGCTCGAACCGCTCACGCGATTCGGGCGTGCCGGCCATGAGCGCGCTCATGACCTTGATGGCGACCGTGCGATCGAGCCGTGTATCGCGCGCGCGGTAGACCTCGCCCATGCCGCCCGCGCCGATGGCCTCGAGAATTTCGTAGGGGCCGATGCGTGTGCCTGAGGTCAGTGTCATGGCTTCCTTATTCCCGCGAACCAGTTCTGTACCAGCGAGATCGACGTCCGTGGCCGCCCTGCGTCCTGGATCAGCACGAAGCTCTGCCCGTCGGGCATGACGTCCCAGGTACTCCAGGTGTTGGTGGCAGCCTCGTATGATCCCGTGAACAGCACGCGCGGGAGCGAGACGCCAATGGGCGGGCCGGGCGCGAGGCTAACGACCAGGACCTGGTCGCCGTTCCT
This sequence comes from Vicinamibacterales bacterium, assembly GCA_046590915.1. Lineage (GTDB taxonomy): Bacteria > Acidobacteriota > Vicinamibacteria > Vicinamibacterales > SCN-69-37 > SYFT01. The sequence goes on along the minus strand of JBKJTD010000380.1, from coordinate 3,466 downwards.
GTAAAACAACTCGCGGCCATCGCCGCGCCAGCGCGGCTCACTTCCGCCGCCGCTCGAGATGAGGTGCTTCTGGCCGGGGCCGGGGTAGGGCCGCACGTACACCTCCATACGGCCCGATTCATCCGACGCGTACGCGATCCACTTGCCGTCCGGCGAAAAACGCGGCTGCGACTCGTTGAAGCGCGTGGCGAGAAACGCGCGCGCTTCGCGCTTGCCCTCCAGGTCGATCACCCAGATGTCGGGCCCCGACGTTTCATTCCTGACGAACGCCAGCACGCCGGCGGCGCTCCACGACTCGGACGTTTCGGAGCGGCCACCCGAATCGCGCACCAGCTCGGGGGCGGCACTGCCGTCGGAGGGCATGACGAACAGTCGCCGCGCCTCGCCACCGGCGTACCGGGTAAGGGCGAGCCGCGCGCCATCCGGCGACCACACGGGCCGCGAATTCTCTGATTCGAACGTGATGCGCGTCAGCGACGATCGCCCGATCTCCATCGTCCACAGGCTGTCGTTGGCGGCAACGATGGTCACGGCCAGTTGGCGTCCGTCGGGCGAGATCACCGCGGACTCGAACGCGCGTCTCTCCGTGCTCAGGCGGCGTGACGCCCCGGTCCGGTTGACGAGGACGATGTCTCGCTCTTCCTGGGGATCGCGCCCTGTGACGTAGGCGACCGTTCCGTTGCCGGCGACCGCGTACATGGACTGGCCATTGGGCTCGACGGTCAAGACATCACGCAGCACGGCCGTCGACGCGCCCGTGACCTGACCGCGCACCGGATCGAACGGCACGCGCCAGACGTCGCCCTCACGCCAGTACAACAGATGCCCGCTCGACACATAGCGCGCATCGGTACCGCCTTCGATGAGTGTGCGCCGCTCGCCGCTCGCAAGCGTCAGCAACTCGATGCGCGCCTCGGAGTACGTCTTGCCGTCAATCTCGACCGTGAAGACGACGTGCGCGCCTCCGGGAAGGACGTGCGGCCAGTGATGGCCCGCCTCGCCGCGGTCGTGCGCCACCGTCGTCAGCGGGGCGCGTGGCCCGCCCGACGCCGGCACGCGAAACAGGCCCTCGCCGTGATTGGGATTGAGGATCAGATCGCCGTCCGGCAGGAAACTGACTCCGGCCGCGCCGCCGACGTCGCCCAAATCGAGGGCGCCGCCACCGGCGGCCGGCATCTTCTTCAGGCGTCCGAGCTGGGTGAAGACGAGCCACTGCCCGTCCTGTGAAAAGAACGGCCCGGACGCATGGTCAGTTCCCGGGATCGCCGCCGGCACGTCGTCGGCCAGGCGCCGCCGGTACAGCCGTGACGGCTGGTCCGCCGCCTGACCCACGAAGACGATCTCGCTACCGGCCGGATCAATCCAGAAGCCGCGGTTGCCATCGATGACGAGCTGCAACGGCCCCAGTGCGATCTCGGATCGCACAACGGACGCGGCCGGCGGCGGAGACTCCCGCAACGTCATCACGGCAGCGAGAATGGCCATGCCTGCCAGCAGACCAGCGCCCGCCGCGAGCGCGGCCGTGCGCCACCGCTGTCCGCCCGCGCCGCGCACGACTGCGCCGTCGCCCGCGTCCGATGCGACCTCTTCGAGTTCGAGCCGCGCGTCGGCGATCGCGCTCAGGCGCCTGCGCGGGTCTTTCTCGAGACATCGGCGAAGCAGGCGGCGAATGGCCGCGGGCGTGTCGGATGGCAGCGCCGCGAAGTCGACGTCCTCCTTGAGGATCGCCGCGAGCGTGAGCGAAATGTCTTCGCCGCCGAACGGACGTCGGCCCGTGAGCATCTCGTAGATCACGACGCCGAACGCCCAGATGTCGGCTCGCCGGTCCACCGGCCGCCCGCGCGCCTGCTCGGGCGACATGTAGGCCGCCGTGCCGAGAATCATGCCCATCTGCGTTGCCGGGCTCGTGATCGTCGGCGAGTTCATCAAATCGGGGTTCGAACCCGCTGACGGGTCGATCACCTTTGCGAGGCCGAAGTCGAGCACCTTCACGGCGCCATCGCCGCCGACCTTGATGTTGCCGGGCTTCAGGTCACGATGAATGATGCCGCGCTCGTGCGCGGCCTCGAGTGCGCCGGCCACCTGAATGGCAATGGCGACGGCCTCGGCCCTCGGCAGGGCGCCGCGCGCGATGCGGACCGAGAGGTCGCCGCCTTCGATCAGCTCCATGACGAGCGCGTTGTGCTCGATGCCGTAGATCGCGGCAATATTCGGGTGATTCAGCGACGCGAGTGTCTTTGCCTCGCGCTCGAACCGCGCGAGCCGCTCGCGGTCCGCCGAAAAGTCCTCCGGCAGGATCTTGATCGCGACGTCGCGATCGAGCCGCGAGTCGCGCGCGCGATACACCTCACCCATCCCGCCGGCGCCGATGGGCGCAGTGATGGTGTAAGGACCGAGGCGGGCGCCTGAGGGAAGTGGCATGTCGTGGGTAGCGCGGGAGGATTATATCGGACCCGGCATGACGGACTCCATATTCGCCCTCGCTCTCGCGCGTGCCGTCGTGGTGGTCACCGCGCGCCGAGCTGACTGATCCAGTTCAGCACGAGCTCAATCTGCGTGAGGCCTGCTTCCGGTTTGATCTGCTGCACGCGCAGGAAGCGCAGATTGTCGAGCGAAATGTCGTACGGGGTGTTGCTGTTTGCGGAGGTCTTGAACCGGCCTTCGAACAGCACGCGTGGGACACCGGCGGAAAACGTGGCACCCGTGGTCACATCGGCGGCCATGACCCTGTTGTCGAGCGAGTCAAAATACAACCGGCGGTCGTCCCTCGACCACAGCGGGAAACTGCCGCCACCGGTCGAGACCTGCGTGCGCGGGCCGGGGCCCGGGAACGGCTGCACCGACACTTCCACTCGCCCGGATGCCTCCGACTCGAAGGCCAGCCACTTGCCGTCTCGCGAGACCACGCCGTTCGACGCCTGTTCGGTGATCGGAAAAATCAGCTCCGGCACGAAGGTTTTTGCCTCCGTGGACAGGCGCAACTTCCAGACGGCCGAGCTGCCCGCACTGCCCGCACTGCCCCCGCTGCGTTCGTTGAACACCAGCCACTCGCCATCAGGCGAGATCGACGTCGCGGTCTGCACGACACCGATCTTTTCGGTCAGGCGCTCCTCGGCACCGGTGCCATCGGCGGATCTCCGGAACAGGTTTCTGAAGCCGCTGCGTGTGCCTCTGTAAATGACCCGCGTGCCATCCGGCGTCCAGAGCGGCGCCTGACTGCTGCCGCTGGTCACAAAGGGCGTCACGGTCTGTCGCGCGAGATCAACCGTCCACAACGTCACCAGGCCTTCGTAGACCTGCACGATCGCCCGCCTCCCGTCCGGTGAAATCACCACGCTTTCGTACTCACGCTCGGGCAGTGACAGCCGCTCGGTGTGGCCCGAGTGATTCACCCAGACGACACGATTCAGAGTGCGCGACGGCCCCCCAGCGAGGTACACCAACATGCCGGTGTCCGACACGGCGT